>DASRBM010000158.1:0-3656 GCA_035653635.1 Acidimicrobiales bacterium
CTGTCGTGTTGCCGATTACACCACCCCCGAACGGGCGGCCCCGAGGCTAGCGCACGCCGACGCGGGCCCCGAGGCTGTGCAGGTGGGAGTACCCGACGATGCGTCCGAGCGCCACCCCGAGGGTCTCCTTGGCGAAGTAGGGCCAGGCCGACCACCCCTGGATGGGGGAGTCGGTGGTCGGGACCGGCTCGGCCCGCAGCCCCACCCCGGCGGCGATGGCGAGGGACCGGTCCTCGTGGAACCCGTCCGTGACGAGCAGGACCTGCAGCGCGCCCCGGGATCGCAGCGCGGCGGCGGCGTCGGCCAGGTTCTCCCACGAGTCGCTGCCGCCCACTTCGATGATGGCCGACCCGGGCACGCCGTTCTGGCGCAGCCACGTGCCCGACGCCTCGGACTCGGTGTAGGCGTCGCCAGCCTGCTTGTATCCGGTCGCGACCACCAGCGGTGCCAGCCCCCGGCGGTAGAGGTCGGCGGCCTCCTGCAGGCGCGCCCGCAGATCGGGAGAGGGCACGCCGTTGTACTGCGCCGCGCCCATGACGACGATGGCCTGCGCCGGACCCGGCCGGGACTGGCGACTCGTGAGGACGACCTGCACGGCGGTGACGGCCACGTAGGCCACGACCACCACGAGGGCGAGCAGGGCGAGACGCGCGGCCAACCTCATCCCCCGCCACGCGCCGAGCACCGCGAGGACGCCCATCGGAGGCGGCTCGCTCTCAGCCCGGTGCCGCCAGCCGCGTCATGGCCGCCGCGATCCGGGCCAGCGTGCGCTCGCGTCCGAGCGCCTGCAGCGACTCGAACAGCGGCGGTCCGACGCTGCGGCCCGTGACGGCGACGCGGATGGGTGCCTGGGCCTTGTTGAGCTTGCGCCCGGCTTGTTCGGCGAGCGCCAGGGTCGCCTCGTGCAACACCGACGCTTCCCACGTGGCCGACGCGAACGCCTGCGCCGCGCTGCGCAACACGGCGAGCGACCCCTCCGGGTCCTTCGCTACCTGGGCCCACGACTTCTCGTCGATGGCCGGTTCGTCGAGGAAGAGGAAGTCGATCATGCCCGGCACCTCGCCGAGCAGCGCCACGCGCTCCTGGACGAGCGGCGCCAGTGGCAACCAGCGCTGTTCGTCGTAGTGGTCGGTCGGCCACGGCGCTCGCGGTGGGCTCGTCCACGGCGAGGCGGCGGCGACGAACGCGTCGACGGGCATGGCCCGGAGGTACTCGGCGTTCACGTGGCGCAGCTTCTGCACGTCGAAGAACGCGGGCGAGTGGTTGACGTCCTCCAACCGGAAGTCGGCGACGAGCTCGTCGAGCGAGATGATCTCCTTGTCGCCCGGCGGGCTCCAGCCGAGCAGCGCCAGGTAGTTGCGCATGGCCTCAGGCAGGTATCCCTCGTCGCGGTACAGCTCGATGGCGACGGGATCCCGGCGCTTCGACAGCTTCTGGCGCTTCTCGTTCACGAGCATGGGCAGGTGGGCGAACTGCGGCAGCGCGGCCTGCCCTCCTTGCAGCGCCTGCCAGATGAGCAGTCCCTTCGGCGTGGAGGGGAGGAGGTCCTCTCCCCGGATGACGTGGCTCACCGCCATGTCGATGTCGTCGACCACGTTGGCGAGCACGAAGAGCGGCTGGCCGTTCGACTTCACGACGACGAAGTCCTCGATGGCCGCATGGGGGAACGTCACGTCGCCGCGGATGAGGTCGTGGACGACGGTGGTGCCGTCGTCGGGGACCCGGAAGCGCAGCGCATGGCCGGCGCGCGCCAGCCCTCGGTCGCGGCAGAAGCCGTCGTACCCGGGTGTGGCCCGGTCCTTGGTGCGGGCGTCGACCGCCTCGCGGGTGCAGTCACAGGCGTAGACGGCGCCGAGCTCCCACAGCCGGTCGACGGCCGCGTGATGAGCGCCCACGCGTTCGGACTGCCGGTACGGCCCCTCGTCAGGCGCCATCCCGAGCCAGGCCATGGCCGAGATGATCCCGTCCACCCATTCCTCGCGGTTGCGCTCGGCGTCGGTGTCCTCGATGCGGAGGATGAACGTGCCGCCCGTCTGACGGGCGTAGAGCCAGTTGAAGAGGGCCGTGCGGGCGCTGCCGACGTGGAAGTAGCCGGTCGGCGACGGGGCGAAGCGGACGCGCGGCGAGGAGCCTCGCGCGACGACGTCGGGCATCGGGCGCCTAGTCGTCCTCGAGCGTGATGGCCCCCGTCGGGCAGTTGTTGGCCGCCATGCGGACCTTGTCGGCCAGCTCGGCCGGCGGGTTCTCCTGCAGCACGTAGAGGTATCCATCGTCGCGGACCTCGAACACCTCGGGGACGATCCCCATGCAGACGGCGTTCGACGCGCACGTGTCGAAGTCGACGACGACCTTCATGAAGCGACACCTCCGAGTAGAGCGCCGGCGAGGGCGAACGGCTGCATCCGAACCGAGAGCGAGTGTAGTGCCGCGCTGACGGCCCATCCGGGCCCCGTCGCCGCCCTGATCAGGGCTTGTCGGCGCCGAGCACCCACATGGAGAAGAACTGCGAGCCACCCCCGTAGGCGTGGCCGAGGGCCCGGCGCACCCCGTCCACCTGGTGCTCGCCGGCCTGGCCCCGGACCTGCATGGCTACCTCGAGGAAGCGGAGCATGCCCGAGGCCCCGATCGGGTTGGACGACAGCACGCCGCCCGAGCAGTTCCAGGGGATGTCGCCGCCATCGAGCGCGGTGGCCCCGGAGTCGGTGAGCTTCCACCCCTCGCCTTCGGCCGCGAACCCGAGGCTCTCCAGCCACATCGGCTCGTACCAGCTGAAGGGGACGTACACCTCGGCCACGTCGATCTCGGCCCGGGGGTTCGTGATGCCGGCCTGGGCGTAGACGTCCGCCGCGCAGTCCCGGCTGGCCTGGGGGTTCACCTGGTCGCGCCCGGCGAACATCGTCGGCTCCGAGCGCATGGCCATGCCGTGGATCCACGCCGGCGGCTTGGAGGAGGCCTCGGCCGCCCGCTCGCTCCCGAGCACCATGGCCGCGGCGCCGTCGGAGGACGGGCACGTCTCCAGGTAGCGGATCGGGTCCCACAACATGATCGAGTCCTTCACCATGTCGAAGGAGATGTCCTCGATGTGCAGATGGGCGTAGGGGTTCTTGAGCGCCTGCTTTCGGTCCTTGACCGCCACCAGGATGCCGATGTGGTCCGGCGCCCCGGAACGGCGCATGTAGGCCCGGATGATCGGTGCGAAGTAGCCGCCGGCGCCGGCCAGCAGCGGCGCCGAGAAGGGCTGGGGCACCGACAGCGCCCACATGGCGTCGGAGTCGGACTGCTTCTCGAAGGCGACGGTGAGGACCCGCTCGTGCACCCCGGAGGTGACGAGGTGGGCGGCGACGATGGCCGTCGACCCGCCCACCGACCCGGCCGTGTGCACCCGGAACATGGGCTTGCCCACCGCGCCCAGCGCCGGCGCCAGGTAGAGCTCGGGCATGTTGACGCCCTCGAACATGTCGGGCGCCTTGCCGATGACGACGGCGTCGATGTCCTTCCACTCGAGCTCGGCGTCGACGAGCGCCCGCTCGGCCGCCTCGCGCAGCAGCCCGGCGATCGACACGTCCTCGCGCTTGGCCATGTGCTTGGTCTGGCCCACGCCGATGACCGCGCAGCGCTCGCCCATCAGGCCTTCCCTCCCGTCGGCTGTGCGTCGA
>DASRBM010000159.1:0-6200 GCA_035653635.1 Acidimicrobiales bacterium
CTCGATGCGCCGCCGCTCGTCGCCGCCGGCGGCGACTGCATCGTCGGCCTCGTCGTACTCGGGGACGAGGCGCACCACGAGCGCATCGCGTCCGAGGATGCTGTCGGCCACGTCCCCCCACTCGACCACGGCGACGGCGTCGTCCTCGACGAGCTCCCCGATGCCGAGGTCCGCCACCTCCTGCAGGTGCCCGAGCCGGTAGAGATCGGCGTGCTGCATGGTGCGCACACCGATGGCATGGGCGAGGGGGCTCGCGCACCGGTACGGCCGCACCAGGGTGAAGGTGGGACTCGTCACCGGCTCGTCCACCCCGAGGGCGGCCGCCAGTCCCTGCGCGAAGGTCGTCTTGCCGGCCCCGAGGTCCCCGACGAGCAGCACCATGTCGCCCGGGCGCAATTCGCAGGCGAGCTCGGCGGCGAGCGCCTTGGTGCCCGCAGCCGACTCGGTGCGCGCCCGCAGCACGGTGGGCTCCGCCGCCGGTGTCACCCGGTCTCCTCGGCCAGCAGGCGCTTGGCCCGCACGAAGTCGGCCCGCATCTCGGCCACCACCTCGGCGCCCCCGCGCAGGGCGGCCGCCGGGTGGTAGGTCGGCACGAGGACGCCGGCGCCGAAGGGATAGGCGCGGCCGCGCACCTTGCGGATGCCGTCGGTGGTCTGCAGGAGCAGGCGGGTGGCGAAGTTGCCGAGCGTCACCACCACCTTGGGCCGGATGACCTCGAGCTTGTCCTGGAGATGGGGCCGGCAGGCGTCGATCTCGGCGGGGAGCGGGTCACGGTTGCCCGGCGGACGGCACATGACGACGTTCGCGATGTAGCACTGGGTGCGGTCGATGCCGAGCTCCTGACGCATCAGGGTGTCGAGGAGCTTGCCCGAGCGCCCCACGAAGGGCTCGCCCTGGAGGTCCTCGTCGCGTCCGGGTCCCTCACCCACGAACATGAGGCGGGCCTTCGGGTCGCCCACCCCGAACACGACCTGGGTGCGACCTTCGGCCAGGGCGCAGCGGGTGCAGGTCAGCGCCTCGCTGCGCAGCTCCTCGAGGGTGACCACCGCGGCATGGTACCGCCGGGCATCGGCGGGACCTCCTGCTGCAGCGGCCCTAGCGGACCTTGGCCGAGAACTCGTCGAGCAGCCGCGAGAACTCGTGGCGGCGCTCGAGCATGGGCATGTGCCCGCAACGGGGCAGCTCCACCAGCTCGGCCCGGGGCAGGGCGCCGGCCATGCGCCGGGCGTGGCGCACGTTGAGCAGCCGGTCCTTCGACCCCACCACGACGAGGGCGGGGACGTCGACGTCGGCCATGCCGGCCGACAGGTCGAACACGGTGAACGACGGCACGAGCTGGGACAGGGTCCCTTCCGGGGTGCCCCGGTGCATCTGCTCCACGAAGCGCACCTGGGCCGGGACCGGCTCGGGCCCGAAGCCGAGCCGGCTCACCCACCAGCGCAGGTCCTCGCTCGGCAGGCGGCTCGCTCCCGCCCGCTCGGCCACGAGCACGGCCCGGGCCGACACCGCTCCGGCCGTCGCCGCCACCGCCGACCACCCCGGCAGCGTCACGAACGGCCCCGCCGAAGTGGAGACGAGGACCACGCCCGAGAAGCGGCGCCGGCGCTCGTCGGCCGCCATGGTCTGCAGGAGCTGCAGGGCCACCATCCCGCCCATCGAGTGCCCGACGAGCAGGCAGTCGCGCAGGTCGAGTGCCTCCACCACGGCGCGCACGTCGTCGGCCATGCGCACCATGGCCGGCGCCCCTCGGCCGGCGGCGGCGACCGACACGGACTCGCCGAGGTCCGGCTCCCGGCCCTCGCCCGGCGCCCGGAAACCCGCCGTGCCCGGCACGGATCGTCCATGGCCGCGCAGGTCGACGGCCACGACCCGGTGGCGGTCGGCCAGATCGGTGAACTGGTGCACCCAGGTGTCGCTCGTGAGCATGAGCCCGTGGAGCAGCAGCAGCGCAGGTCCCCGGCCACGCTCCACGACGTGGATGGACCCGCCGTCGGGGGTGGCGACGTCGTGACGGCGGAGGTCACCGGGCAGCACGAGACCCTCGGCGGGGGCGCCTTCGTCCCCCGCGGCCACCGCCCGACGCACCAGACGGTGCTGGGTCGCCCAGGCCGCCACCAGGCCGACCGCGGTCCCCGCCGCCACACCACGTGCCACCCAGGTCCGCACGGCCGCGTCGTCCCGGCGCCGGCCCGACGATCCCCCGCTGCTCATCGACGATCCTCCCCCTCGGCCGCCCGGCCCTGGAGTCTGCCGCGCCCGGCGGCCTCGTGCTCGGGCACCGCACCGTGCTCGACCGCCACGCGCGGCACGCGGGCCCCGATGCCGCACACGATCTCGTAGGCGATGGTGCCGAGCTCTCCGGCCCAGTCCCACGCGGTGCGCTCGGCCGCGCCCTGGTGCCCGATGAGCACCACGTGGTCCCCCGCCCGCACGCCGGCATCGGGCCCACAGTCGACGAGGATCTGGTCCATGGTGACGGTGCCGGCGAGGGGCCGCGGGCGGCCACCGACGAGCACCGTCCCCCCGGTCTCGAAGAAGCGCCGCGGCACGCCGTCCGCGTACCCGAGCGGGACCGTCGCCACCACCGAGGGCTCGGGCAAGGGGTAACGGAGTCCGTAGGACACGCGCTCGCCCTCGTCGAGACTGCGCACCATCGACACCCGGGCGTGCAGCGACAGTGCGGGCCGCAACCCGGCGCCGTCGGGTGCGCCTCCGCCCGCGTCGCGTCCGTCGGCGGGACCGGCCCCCGGGAGCGCCGCACGCACCGCTTCCTCCATGTCGGGCGCGGGCAGGATCCCGTAGGCGGCGATGCCGCAGCGGACCATGTCGAGACGCGCCTCGGGATGGGCGATGGCGCCGGCGGAGTTCGCGGCGTGGACCATGTCGGGATGCAGTCCCGCCGCGGCAAGTGCGGTGCGCACCTCGTGGAGGCGGCGCAACTGGGTGCGGGTGAAGGCGATGTCGTGGTCGCTCGTGCCGTCGGCCACCGCGAAGTGCGTCCACAGCCCCTCGAAGTGCAGGTGGGTGGCGCCGACCACGGCGCCGACGATCTCGGCCGCGTCTGCGGGGTCGACCCCGACGCGGTGCATGCCGGTGTCCACCTTGACGTGTGCGCCCGCCACGCGGTGGGCGGCGGCGGCGGCCTCGGCCAGAGCCCGCACACCGGCGCGGGTGTAGACGGTGGGTCGCAGCCCGGCGTCGACCACGTCGGCCATGGCGTCGGCCGGCGGCTCCGACAGGACGAGGACGGGGGCCTCGATACCGGCACGGCGCAGGGCGATGCCCTCCTCCACGAGGGCCACGGCCAGCCAGCCGGCGCCTCCTTCGAGCGCGGCCCCGGCCACGTGGACGGCGCCGTGGCCGTAGCCGTCGGCCTTCACCACCACGCACACCGTGGCGGGCTCGACCATCCGGCGGAGGAGCGCGACGTTGTGGCGCACGGCGCCGAGATCGATCTCGGCCCATACCGGGCGCAGTCCCGGAGGACCCGACAGCGGTCCGTCAGTCACCGCAGACCTCCGACAGCCAGCGGGCCACCAGGTCGGGCACGTCACCGGCTACCAGTCCCTGCGGAGGGCCGAGCAACGCGGCGGCGCCGTGCACATGGGCCCCGAGGGCGGCCGCGTCGAGCGGACCGAGCCCCCGGGCGGCGAAGGCGCCGATGACGCCGGCGAGCACGTCCCCGGTACCGGCGGTGGCGAGGCGCGGCGAGCCGGCCGCGGCCAGCCGGACGTCGCCGGTGGGCGTGGCCACCACCGTGGTCGGGCCTTTCAGCAGCACCACCGCGCCGACACGGGTGGCCGCGGCCCGCGCAGCGGCGATGCGGTCGGGTCCCGGCGCGGCGCCGGTCAGACGGGCGAACTCCCCGTCATGAGGGGTGAGCACCACCCGTCCCGCCGCCGGTGCCAGGGCGCGCGCGGCGTCGTCCGCCCCGCCGAGCGCGTACAGCCCGTCGGCGTCGACCACGAGGGTGCCGGGGAATCCGGCCACGAGGGCGCGCACCTGGGCGGCGGTGTCGTCGCTGCGCCCGAGCCCCGGACCGACCACGAGCGCCTTGCACCGCCCGGCGAGCGCTAGGGCGGCGTCGACCCATCCCGTCGCCGGCAGCTCCTCACCGACGGCCTCGGGGACCGACAGCGCGTCGAGCTCCACGCCGGGCATGCCGAGGCGCACCATGCCGGCACCGGCGCGATAGGCGCCGAGGACGGAGAGCGCCGGCGCACCGGTCATACCGGGCGATCCCGCCACGACCGCCACCGCCGACTGCCACTTGTGGGCGACGCGCGGCCGAGGCGGCAGCGAGTTGCGCACGTCGTCGTCGTCGACCACGAAGATGCGCGCCCGCGAGACGTCGAGGCCGATGTCGGCGACGACCACGCGCCCGGCGAGCAGTGGCCCGTCGCCCTGGAGCAGGCCCGGCTTCAGGGCGGCGAAGGTCACGGTGACATCGGCCCGCAGCGGCGCGCCCGATGCCACGCCGGTGTCGCCGTCCACACCCGAGGGGATGTCGACGGCGAGGACGGGCACGCCGGGCTCCACCGCCGGCGCGGCGTACTCCCCGCGGAAGCCCGTGCCGTAGGCGGCGTCGATGACGAGGTCGAGGCTCGGCCGGCGTCCGATGCGCGCCGGCGCGTCGGTGGCCTCGATCACGGTCACCCGGGCGCCCCGATCCGCGAGGCGGGCGGCGGCGACACGACCGTCGGCGCCGTTGTTGCCCTTGCCGGCGACGACGACCACGCGCCGGCCATAGGCGCCTCCGAGCAGACGGAGCGCCGCGCTGGCGACGGCCGTGCCGGCCCGTTCGACGAGCACCGCCTCGCTGTCGGCTGCCGCCGCATCGACGGCGCGCATCTCCTCCACGGTGACGACCGGCCTCACCCGGCACCGCCTTCGGCGATGACCGGCTCCCCGGCACCGCCTTCGGCGATGACATAGGCCACGGCGAGGTTTTCGGTGTGGGTGAGCGACAGGTGCCAGCGGCGCACGCCCCGGGTGGCGGCCAGGGCGGCCGCCGCCCCCGACACGTGCAGCACGGGCTGGCCGCCTTCGGCCCGCCGCACCTCGATGTCGGTGAACGACGCCGCACCGAGACCGACGGCGAGCGCCTTCAGCACCGCCTCCTTCGCCGCGAACCGCGCCGCCAGATGCGGTGCCGGATTCTTCGACCCGCCGCCATAGGCCCGCTCGGCCTCGGTGAAGAGGCGCTCGGCCAGGCCCGGCTGGCGTTCGAGCGCCCGCCGCACCCGGTCCACGTCGACGGCGTCGACACCGATGCCGACGATGCCGCCCATCGACCGCTCCGCCGTCGTCACTCGACGGTGACGGTCTTGGCCAGGTTCCTCGGGCGGTCGACGTCGAGCCCGTGGATCCGGGCCACGTGGTAGGCGAACAGCTGCAGGGGCACCACGTCGACGATGGGGGCGAAGAGCGGGTGCGTCTCGGGCACCCACAGCACCTCGTCGGCCTGGGCGGCCGCCTCCTCGTGACCGTCGTTGGCCACGAGCACCACGGTGGCGCCGCGGCTCTTCACCTCGGCGACGTTGCCCATCATCTTCTCCCACAGCCGCGTGCGCGTGGCCACGCCCACGACCACCGTGCCGGGCTCGATGAGGGCGATGGGCCCGTGCTTGAGCTCGCCCCCGGGATAGCCCTCGGCCCGGAGGTAGGAGATCTCCTTCAGCTTGAGCGCACCCTCGAGCGCGACGGGGAAGCCGACGTGGCGCCCGAGGAAGAAGAAGTCGCGGGTGTCGGCGAAGCGCGCCGCCACCTTGGCCACCGCCTCCTCGCGCCGCAGCGCCTCCGACACCAGATCGGGCAGGGCCAGCAGGTCGGCATGCAGCAGCCGGGCGTCGGCCGACGACACCGCACCGCGCAGCTGGGCCAGGTAGAGGGCGAGCACCTCGAGGACCGAGAGCTGGGCCAGGTGCGTCTTCGTCGCCGCCACGCCAACCTCGGGTCCGGCGTGGGTGTAGAGCACGCCGTCGGCCTCGCGGGCCATCGACGAGTCCACCACGTTCGAGATCACGAGCACCTTCGCCCCCCACTGCCGGGCCTCGCGCAAGGCCTGCAGGGTGTCGATCGTCTCGCCGCTCTGGCTGACGCCGACGACGAGGGTCCGCTCGTCGAGGACGGGATCGCGGTAGCGGAACTCGGACGCGATGTCGACCTCGGTGGGGAGCCGGGCCCAGTGCTCGATGGCG
>DASRBM010000160.1:0-2113 GCA_035653635.1 Acidimicrobiales bacterium
TTCGCCGGCGAGAGCCAGGCCAACCGCCGGTACCTGTACTTCGCCCAGAAGGCGGACGTGGAGGGTTACCCCGACATCGCCGCGCTGTTCCGGTCGGTCGCCGAGGGTGAGACCGGCCACGCCTTCGGGCACTTCGACTTCCTGCGCGAGGTCGGCGACCCGGTGACCGGTGTGCCGGTCGGGTCGACGTCGGACAACCTGAAGTCGGCCATCGAGGGCGAGACCTACGAGTACACCGAGATGTACCCCGGCTTCGCCCGCACCGCGCGCGACGAGGGCTTCGGCGAGATCGCCGAGTGGCTCGAGACGCTGGCCCGCGCCGAGAAGAGCCACGCCGGTCGCTTCAACGAGGGTCTCAAGTCCATCTCGTGAGCGTCGCACGGTGACCGGTGGCGGCCTTGCGCCGTCCACCACGATGGACGGGCCGGCCCTCGGGCCGGCCCGTCCCCGTTCCCCCGACCGTCGCGCACCCGCCGCGGCGCGGTCGCCCATCCATCGAGGCACTCCATGCACAGCACCGAGCACACGGACCGTCACCTGCGGCTCGACGACATCGAGGACGCACGTCAGTACGAGCGCAGTCGTCAGGAGTTCCGCGCCCACGTGATGGCCCTCAAGCAGCGGCGCCGGATCGCCGTCGGCCCGATCGTCACCCTCGTCTTCGAGAACCGCGACACCATCCGGTTCCAGATCCAGGAGATGGCCCGGGTCGAGAAGATGACCACCGACGCCCAGATCCAGGGTGAGCTCGACGTCTACAACCCGCTCATCCCCGGCCCCGGAGAGTTGTCGGCCACGTTGTTCATCGAGCTCACGAGCGAGATCGGCCTGCGTGAGTGGCTGCCGAAGCTGGTCGGCATCGAGCGCTCGGTGGTGCTCCGCGTCGGCCCCGACGGCGACGAGGTCCGCAGTGTCCCCGAGGAGGGGCACGCCGAACAGCTCACCCGTGAGGAGGTGACGGCGTCGGTGCACTACGTCCGCTTCCGTCTCGACCCGGCCCAGGTCGGCGCCTTCGCCGCCGGCCCCGTGGTCCTCGCCGTCGACCACCCCGCTTACGAGGAGCAGACCGAGCTGTCCGAGGAGACCCGCGCCGAGCTCCTCACCGACCTCCGGCCCTGATCCCCGGCGCGGGCCGCTCCGTCACCGGGGGGTTTCCGGCCCTCTGACCAGGGGGGATCTGGACACGGGGGTGGAGGGTACGCCATACTGGCTGTTCCGCCGTTTTTCCTGCCCTAGGAGCAGTGTCCCTGCTCACAGGCGGAATTCGGCACGCGAAACCGGCACCCATACACGACTGACGACACGACGCACTGCGAATTTGAGGATGTGACCCCGATGACCGCCCTTTCGACCGCCACATGGCGCAAGCGAGCCGCCTGCCGGGGCATCGACCCCGAGGTCTTCTACCCGGTGTCCGACGAGGACGCCGAAGAGGCCAAGGCGATCTGCTCGATGTGCCCGGTACGCCAGGCCTGCCTCGAGCACGCCCTGGCACACCGCGAGCGCGAAGGGGTCTGGGGCGGCGCAACCGAGCGGGAGCGCCGGCGCATCCACCGGCAGCGTCGCAAGTCGGCCTGATCCGTCCCCGCCGGCCGCCGCCGGCGCCGCTCGTGATGTCCGGGCGAGCCCACTGAACAGCCATGCCGGCGGTGATCACGCCAGCGGCCTGTTCCGGCGCGCACCGATGACCGGTGAGCCGGTGGCCCGTATCGGCCGGCTCGAGCTGAAGGGCTGGCTCGACCCGGCGGTGCTCACCCTGGCGCTCTTCGCCATGGCGTCGGGCTTCGGGCAGTTCGGCGCGGTGTCGGCTCTGGGTCAGGTGGCGAAGGCGTTCGGGCACGCGACCGGCGGCACGTCGCTCGCCGATCGGGCCGGGTTGTCGGGCACCGAGCTCGGCGTCGGTCTGGCCGTGCTGCGTCTGGCCTCGCTCGGCGGGCTTCCCCTGTCCGGCCTCGCCGACCGCTACGGACGGCGGATCATGCTGCTCGGCACCTGCACGGTGGGGCTCGTGCTCACCATCGTGGCCGCCGGCAGTCCGGGCTACTGGTGGTTCGTCGTCATCTTCGCCTGTGGCCGCCCGGCACTGTCGGCTACCAACGCGCTGGCCCAGGTC
>DASRBM010000161.1:0-3288 GCA_035653635.1 Acidimicrobiales bacterium
CGAGATAGCCGAGCGGCACCCATCCCCGTTGCGCGAGCCAGCCGTCGCCCGGTTCGCCCGGTTGGAGCACCTTCTTCATGTCGGCGTCGAGCACGACGGTGCCCGGCCCGGGGACGAAGGTGCCCGTGGCCACGTTGCCGCCTCCGGAGACGGTGCCCATCTGTGCACCCGTCTCGGACGCTCCGGCGACGTCGGAGATGACGATGTTGGGGAGCTTGGCGAGCAGACGGGCTTTGACCCCCTCGCTCATGATGGCCCCACCGGAGCCGAAGGCCATCAGGGAGCTCGTGTCGTAGGACCCGCGCTCGAGCTCCTCCACGAGCGGCCTCGCCATGGCGTCGCCGACGACGGTGATCCCGACCGCCTTCTCGCGCTCGACCGTGCGCCAGACGTCGACCGGCTCGACCCGGCGGGTGTCGTCTGGGAAGAGCACGGTGGCGCCCATCGTCATGTAATAGAAGGTGGCCCACTGGGCGGCACCGTGCATGAGCGGCGGGATGGACAGCACCCGCACGTTGTCGACCGGCAGGATCTTGGCGACCAGGTCGTCGTAGTCGGTGATGAGGTCCCAGGTGCCGAAGACCCGCCCGCCCATCGCGGCGCGGAAGATGTCGTGCTGGCGCCAGAGCACGCCCTTCGGCATGCCGGTCGTGCCGCCGGTGTAGAGCACGTACAGGTCGTCGGGGGAGAGCTCGAGCCCCAGAGGTTCGGGAGACGCGCCGGCGAGCGCCTCCTCGTAGTCGACCGCACCCGGGAGCAGCGCGTTGCCCGACTCGTCGGCCACCTGCAGCAGGACCTTCAGATCTGGAAGGTCGGGGAGGACGTTGGCGAGCGTCGGGGCGAAGCCGGCGTGGTACACGAGCGCCGTCGCCCGTGCGTCGCGCAGCAGGTAGAGCAGCTCCTCCTCGACGTACCGGTAGTTGACGTTGAAGGGCGCCACGCGGGCCTTGTAGGCGCCGAGCATGCCCTCGAGATACTCGTTCCCGTTGTAGAGGTACAGACCGAGATGGTCCTGGCCCGATTCCCACGACTGCAGAGCGGAGCGCTCGGTGTGGAGCCCGAGGCCCCGGCCGTGCAGATAGGAAGCGAGCCTGCGGGTGCGCTCGGTCATCTGGCGGAAGGTGAAGCGCCGGTCGCCCCATACGAGGCACTCCCGGTCGGGGATCTTGCCGGCGACCGTCTCGTGGACCGTCGCCAGGTTGAACTCGACCTCAGCCACCCCGCACCTCCCCCATCTGCCGGCCGACGAGCCGGTCAGGACCTCTGCGCCCGGCCCCCGAAGCCGGTCGTCACTTGAGCAGCCGCGACAGGCGGCGGTCGGCCAGCGGTTTGCCGCCCGTTTGGCAGGTCGCACAGTACTGCAGCGACCGATTGGCGAACGAGACCTCGCGGACGACGTCGCCGCACACCGGACAGGCCTCGCCGGTGCGGCCGTGGACGCGCATGGCCCGCTTCTTGTCGCCCTTCAGCTCCGAGGCGCCGAGACCGACCGCCCGGCCGACCGCCTCCTCGAGTACCTCGTGGAGCGCCGTCGACAGGCGGTCGAGCTCCTCGTGGGACAGCGAGCCGGCCGGCTTGTAGGGCGACAGCCCTGCGGCGTGGAGGATCTCGTCGGAGTAGGCGTTGCCGATGCCGGCCACGAGGGACTGCCGGGAGAGGGCGTTCTTGACCGTCCCCTTCTCACCGGCGAGGACGGCGGCGAGTGCGCCGCGGTCGAAGGACGGGTCGAGGGGCTCGGGTCCCAGGGTGGCGAGTGCCTCCACGTCCTGGGGGTCGCGCACCACCCATACGGCCAGTCGCTTCTCCGTCCCCATCTCGGTGACGTCGAACCCGCGCGCTCCCTCGAGGCGGACCCGCAGCGCCAAGGGACCGCGTCCGCCGATCCGGACGGCCGCCTTCGGCGGCACGTCCCACCAATGCACCCAACCTCCCCGGGCGAGGTTGAGCACCAGCCACGGACCGCTCGTCTGCATGCAGAGGAACTTGCCGCGCCGCCGCCAGCCGGCGACCGTCGTGCCGGCGAGCGCGTCGACCGGGGGGTCGAAGGTCTTGAGCGCGGCGATGGAGGCGAGCTCGCAGCGGCTGACGACGGCCCCTGCGGTCTGCTCGTCGAGGTAGCGGACGAGGGCCTCCACTTCGGGCAGCTCCGGCATGCAGCTCGCAGTCTGCCAGGACGGCGGCGTCGGACCGGCCGCCGCCAGGACGGCCGGCCGGGTGCTCCCGGCCCGAACGCTCGGCACCGGTGCGCCGTGCCACAGTTTCCGGTGATGCGCTCGGTGCGGCGGGCCGCCCTCGTGGTCCTCGTTGTCGTGGTCGGGGTCGCCGTGTCGGCGGCGTGGCCGACGACGATCGCCCCCATCGCGGGCAGCGACAATCCCTTCTACGCCGCGCCCACGGCCACGGCGGGGTCATCGGCGGCGGCGACGCCGGGAGCGGACGCCGGCTCCTCCACCACCGTGCCCGGACCCCCCATCACGCCCATCGCCTGGGCGCCGTGTCAGCGCGGCCTGCAGTGCGGGTCGGTCACGGTGCCGCTCGACTACGCCGACCCGGCCAGCCCCACCATCGCCATCGCCGTGGCCCGCCACCCGGCCGAGGACCCGGCTGCACGCATCGGCTCCATCGTCATCAATCCGGGCGGCCCCGGCGGCTCGGGCATCGACGATCTGCCGAGCGAGCTGTCGGTGCTCACCGCCGGCCTGCTCCAGCGCTTCGACATCGTCTCCTTCGATCCCCGCGGCGTCGACCGCAGCGCGCCTGTGACCTGTGGCGAGACCGGCGGTCCGGCCACCCAGGGCCCGCTCCCCGATCCCGATCCCCCGACGGCAGCCGGACAGCAGGCCGTGGTCCAGAACGACCAGAGCTACGCCGCGCAGTGCGCGGCGGCGAGCGGCCTCGTCCTCCCCTTCGTCGGCACCGTCGACACCGCCCGGGACCTCGACCGCATCCGCCAGGCCCTCGGCGACAGCAAGCTCACCTACATCGGGCACTCCTACGGCACCCTTCTCGGCCTCACCTACGCGGATCTGTTCCCGACCCACGTGCGGGCCATGGTGCTCGACGGCGTCATCGACCCGTCGATCTCGGCGGAACAGATGGTCGAGGACCAGGCAGCAGGCTTCGAGAGCGTGCTCGACGACTTCTTCTCGTGGTGCGCGTCCTCGTCGAGCTGTCCATGGCGTCCGTCGGGCGATCCGACGGTGACGCTGCTCGGTCTGATCGACCAGTCGCGTCAGACGCCGTTACCGGCGGGCGGAGGACGCAGTGCCGGGCCGGGGGAGTTCTACA
>DASRBM010000162.1:0-4569 GCA_035653635.1 Acidimicrobiales bacterium
CGATGCCGGGGCCGGTGTCGGCCACGGACACGAGCGTGCGGCCGTCGCCGTGGCGGACGGAGACCGTCACAGACCCACCCGCACGGTTGTACTTGACCCCGTTCGACAGGAGGTTGAGCAGCACCTGCATGAGCCGTTGACGGTCCGCCTCGACATGGCCGGCGTCGGGTAGCGGCAGATCCACCACCATCGTGACGTCCCGGTCGTCGGCGAGCGGGCGGGTGAGATCGACGGCGTCGGCCACGACCTGCTGCAGGTCGACGGCATCGACGACGAGGTCGAGCCGGCCCGACTCGATCCTGGCGATGTCGAGGACCTCGTCGATGAGGTTCAGCAGGTGATGACCGGCGCGCAGGATGTGCCCGACGGCCTCCGACTGCTCGCCCTGGAGCTCTTCCATCTCGAGCAACTGGGCGAAGCCGAGTACCGAGTTGAGCGGCGTGCGCAACTCGTGGCTCATCCGCGAGAGGAACGCGCTCTTGGCCGTGCTCGCCTGCTCGGCACTGTCGAGGGCGGCCTGCAGCTCCTCCTCGAAGGCGAGGTCGCTCGTGATGTCACGCGAGACGATCATGGCGCCCGCCGGCCGTCCTTCGCGATCGACGATGGCCTGGCCCCGGGTGTCGAGCGTCACCCAGTGCCCGAGCTTGTGCCGGACCCGGTAGCGGATGTCGAGCTGCCGCGTCTCGAGCGTGAGGAGCTTCGCGTGCTGGGTGTACACGTCTTCGAGGTCGTCCGGGTGGATGAGCGCCTCGAGCTCCTCGTGGACGGGCTCTGCGAGGTCGTAGCCGAGGATGCGCGAGGACGCCTGGCTCACCTCGACGACGCGGCCGTTTCGGTCGAGCATGGTGACGATGTCGGGGCACGCCCGCACGATCGTGTCGAGCAGCCGCTCCCGCTCGGCCAGGGCCGCTTCGACATCGGTGCGGTCGGTGATGTCGGTGGCGATGGCACCCATGCCGACGACCTGGCCGGCATCGTCGCGGAGGGGGAAGCGCACGGTGAGCATCGTGTGCGGTCCGTCGGCCAGCGGCACCACGTCGTCACGGGTCACCGACACGCCCGATTCCATCACCTGCCGGTCGACGTGGTCGTCGGCGGGCGTGGCCGACCCCCAGATCTCGAATCGGGTGCGACCGATCACCTCGTCGCGACGAAGGGCGAGCGGCCGGAGGAAGGCCTCGTTCACGAGCACGTAGCGCTCGTCGAGGTCCTTGACGAAGATGGCGGAGGCCGAATGGTCGACGATGGCCTGGATGAGCTTCTCACCGGTCTCGAGGGCAGCCCGGGCCTCGTGCCGCTCGGTGACGTCACGAGCGGCGCCGTAGAGCACGCCGGTCCGGTGGACGGAGCCGGACCACTCGAGCCACCGGTAACCGCCGTCGCGGTGCCGGAACCTCGTCTCGAAGGTGACGACGCCGGAATCGCCCACGGCTGCGGTCGCCGCGCCCGCGCCGGAGGGTCCGCTCTCCCCATGTGCTCCGGAGGATCCTCGTCCCAACCGGGCTACGAGGGCACCGATCCGCTCCACGTCCTCCGGGTCCACGAGGCGGCCGACCGGTACCTGCACCAGCTCGTCGGGCTGATACCCGAGCACGTCCGCGGCGGCGGGGCTCCCCCACACGAGCCCCCGGTCGAAGTCGAACACGGCGAGGAACTCACTCGAGAGTTCGAGGAAGACCCTCAGGTCGTCGTCGGTGAGGGCGGCGGGCACGGCGGGCGCGGCGGCACCTGCCGTCGTCGACGGCACGTGGGGATGCTGACGCACGTGCCTCGATTCGTCACCCAACGGAGCCGTCCTCGCACCGGCCCGGCCCGGGCGCCGGTCCACTCACGAATGTATCGGCAGCCCCTCGCTCATCGTTGAGGTGTGCACACTCTGCGTGGTCGGAGCGGCAGAACGATCACAGCCCAGGTCAGGGGCTGTTTTCATCCGTCTCCCGCGTCGGCCGAGCCGACGGCGGGCGTACAGCTTCCGACCGCGCCAGCTCGAGCATCTCGGGGGACTCGCCCTCGGCGGCAACCAGGGAGAGGAACCGCTCGGGGACCATCTCGATGAAGATCCCCTCGGCTTCGGCGAGCACGGTCTCCTCCCGGAAGATGCTCCCCTTGGCGAAGATCTTGCGCCCCTCGCGGCGGTCGACCCGGGCCTCGAGGCGAAGCGGGCTCCGCAGCGGGGTGGGCTTCCGGTACCGGATGGTCAAGGTGCCGGTCATACCGGGACACCCCGCCGCGATGGTGGCGGCACCGAGCAGCTCGTCGAACACCATGGCGATGACCCCACCGTGCACGCAGCCGGGCGGGCCTTCGTACTGGTAGTCGAAGTAGGCGCGGCCCACGAGACCGCCGGCGGCCGCCTCCACGAGCACCGGCGGCGCCACCGGGTTGGCGAAGCCGATGATCGGACTGGTCGGGAAGAAGTCCTGGGGGTGGCCGGCGGGATCGGGCTGCCGGCGGGGGCGGCGGCCCGGCGGTGCGGATCCTTCGAGACGGTCGGCGATCTGCGCCAGCTCGGCGGCAGCTGCTCGCAGGAGTTCGTCGGGGACGGCGAGGCCGACGACGGCCCTCGTCAGGCGGCGGACGGCGTCGGCCAGTGTGAAGCGCGGGTCGACGGCCTCGCCGCTCTCCAGCCAGGGCCGAGGGCCGGCAACCGGCTCGCCCCGCAGCGAGATGCCGAAATCTGAGACACCGGAGCCCTCGCCGTCGCCGTCTCCGGGATCCGGACCAGGGCCACGCCCGGTGCCCTGTTCCGGACCTGCGTCCCGGCTCATCGGCGCTTGTACTGGGGAACCCGCTTCTCGGCGAACGCCTTCTGGCCCTCGGCTGCGTCCTCGGTGGCGAAGATCGGCATGCCGATCTCGAGCTCGATCTTGAGGGCGTCGACTTCCGGGATCCCTTCGGTCTCGAGCACCGAACGTTTGATCGCCTCCACCGCGAGCGGTCCGTTGGCGTTGATCACGTCGGCGATGGCGAGGGCCTCGTCGAGCGCGGTGCCGTCGGGGACGACCCGGCCGATGAGACCGATCCGCAGCGCCTCCTCCGCGCTCACCTCCCGCGCCGTGAGCAACAGGTCCATGGCGACGGTGTAGGGGATCTGCCGGCGCAGCCGCACGGTGGACCCGCCGAGGGGGAACAGCCCACGGCGCGCCTCGAACACCCCGAACTTGGCGCCTTCGCCGGCCACCCGGATGTCGGTCGCCTGCAGGATCTCGGTCCCGCCCGCCACCGCATAGCCCTCGACGGCGGCGATGAGCGGCTTGCGAAGCCGGTAGTGGCGGAGCAGCGCCTTCCAGTGCAGGTCGGGGTCCGCTTCCATCCGGGGCCGGTACTGCTCGGCGGCGGAACCCGACATCGACTTGAGGTCCATGCCCGCGCAGAACGTCCCGCCGGCGCCGGTGAGGATGGCACAGCGGATGTCGTCGTTGCTGTCGATCTCCTGCCAGGCGTCGGCCATCCCGACGAGCATGGGAAGGCTGAGCGCGTTCTTGGCCTCCGGGCGGTGCATGGTCACCACCGCGGTGGCGCCGCGGCGTTCGAACAGGAGGTGCTCGGTACCGGGCACGGCCGTCAGATCCGCTCGAGGATCGTGCCGGTGGCGAGCGCGCCGCCGCAGCACATGCTCACGAGGGCCAGCGTGCC
The DNA here is from genome assembly GCA_035653635.1 of Acidimicrobiales bacterium. Lineage (GTDB taxonomy): Bacteria > Actinomycetota > Acidimicrobiia > Acidimicrobiales > UBA8190 > DASRBM01. The sequence goes on from DASRBM010000162.1 coordinate 3,637, forward strand.
GTCGCTCCGCTCGAGCTCGTGCAGCGCCGTCGTGATCAGCCGGCTGCCGGTGGCGCCGACGGGATGTCCGAGGGCGATGGCGCCGCCGTTGACGTTGACTTTGTCCATGTCCGGTTCGTGCACCCGGGCCCACGACAGTGCGACGGATGCGAAGGCCTCGTTCACCTCGAAGAGGTCGATATCGGCCATGGTCATACCCGCCTTGGCGAGCACCTTGGCCGTGGCCTCGACGGGGCCGTCGAGGTGGTAATAGGGGTCCGAGCCCACGAGCACCTGGGCCACGATGCGCGCCCGGGGGCGGAGCCCGGCGGCCCGCGCCTTCTCCTCGGACATCCACAGCACCGCCGCCGCACCATCGGAGATCTGCGACGAATTGCCGGCCGTGTGGATGCCGTCGGGCACCACCGGCTTCAGGTTCGCGAGCCCCTCCGCGGTCGTGTCGCGCAGGCCGCCGTCGCGGGCCACCACCTGGCGCTCACCGGTAGGGCCGTCGGGGCCCACGACCGGCGCTTCGATCGGCGCGATCTCCCGGTCGAAGCGGCCCTCTGCCCACGCCCGGGCCGCCTTCTGCTGCGACGCGAGCCCGAGGGCGTCGACGTCGGCCCGGGTGATGCCGCGCTTCTTCGCGATGCGCTCGGCCGCGCCGAACTGATCGGGCATGTCCCAGGGGAACTCCTCTGGGCGAGACTTGCCGGGTCCGTTGAAGGCGTTGGCACCGAGCCCCACCCGGCTCATGGCCTCGACACCGCAGGCGATGCCCATGTCGATGGCGCCGGCCGAGATCAGGTTGGCCACGAAGTGGTTCGCCTGCTGCGAGGAACCGCACTGGCAGTCGATGGTGGTGGCCGCGACCTCGTACGGCAGCGACTGGCTCAGCCACGCCGTCCGGGTGACGTTGGACGCCTGCTCGCCGGCCTGGGTGACGCACCCGCC
>DASRBM010000163.1:0-8454 GCA_035653635.1 Acidimicrobiales bacterium
GCAGGGCCGGCGGCACCGGGCGCGAGTCGCCGTCGAGCAGCTCCTGCACGACCATGGGCCGCCCCGCCCTGCGGGCGCCGGATCGGTCGGACGTCGTCGTCATCGGTCCTCCGCAGCCGCACGCCCGGCCAGGTGGCCGAAGGCGAGCGCCGGACCGAGTGTGGCACCTCCGGCCGCGGTGGCGGTGCCGAAGGGACTCGCCGCCGCGTTGCCCGCCGCGTAGAGACCGGCAACCGGCGCGGAGCGGCGCAGCACCCGCCCCGCCTCGTCGGTGCGGGGGCCGCCCTTCGTGCCGAGGCAGCCGGCGTGGACGACGGCCGCGTAGAACGGCGGCTCCTCCACCGGCGCCAGGGTGGGATCGGCCGCCGCGTGGTCGCCGATCCAGCGGTCGTAGGCCGACGCGCCGCGCCCGAAGTCCTCGTCGCGCCCGTGGCGGGCGCCGGCGTTGAAGCGCGCCACGGTGGCGGCGAGCGTCTCCGCCGGCACGCCCATGGCCCGGGCGAGCTCGCCCAGATCGGACCCCCGAAGCAGCCACTCGGGATCGGGGTCGTTCGGCTCCAAGGGCCCGACCGGGTACCTGGCGCGGTAGGCGGCGTCGAGGACGAGGAAGGACGGCGCCGCCGGATACGGAGGCTGGCCGGTGGCGAAACGGCGCATGGCCCGGCCGACGTCGCCGTAGTTCTGGGCCTCGTCGACGAAGCGGCGGCCGAGGCGGTCGACGAGCACCGCCCCGGGCTTGGCCCGCTCCCCGTGGAGGGGACGGAAGTACGGCGCGCCGTCGAGCGACTCGCCGGGCACCGACAGCGCCGGCATCCACCACGCCTCGGTCATGTTGCCGAGATCGGCACCGACGTGGCGGGACATCGCCAGCGCGTCCCCCCGGCACGACGGCGTGCCCAGCGGCGCCAGGGGCGCACCACCGACGAAGGCACGCACCGCCGACGCGTCGAACTGGAATCCACCCGATGCGAGCACGACCCGTCCTTCGAGGACTTCGCCCCCCACGCGCACACCGCACACGGCGTCGCCGCGCAGCACGAGGCCGCCGGCCCGTGCACCGGTGCGCACCTCCGCCCCGAGCTTGCGCGACCCGGCCAGCAGGCCACCGACGAGCGTGCGCCCGCGCACGGGACCGCGCAGGACCACCGCGTCGCTCCGGGGCAGCCGCTCGGTCACCGGACCCATGTGCCCGCCCGCCTCGGCCACCGGGTCACGCTGGACGACGGCGGCGAGATCCTCGTCGAGCGTGAGCGGGCACGGCCACAGCGAACGGCCCTGCGCCGCCCCCTCCACGTCGTCGCGGTAGTCGGGCCAGTGCTCGAGCACCTCCCACTGGAGCGGCGTGCACTCGGCGAGCTCGTCCACCACCGGTCCCACACGCGACAGGAAGGCGTCGACCAGCGCCGGCTCCACATCGCCGGTGGCGAGGGCGCCGAGGTAGGTGCGGGCCCTGCGCACGTCGTCCCTCGCGCCGGCACCGAGGAAGCGGTGACCGGGTACCCAGACGATGCCCCCCGACAGCGCGGTGGTGCCGCCGACAGCGTCGGCCGCCTCGAGCACCACGACATCGGCCCCGGCGGTGGCGGCGCCGACGGCCGCGGCCAAACCGGCCGCCCCCGACCCGACGACGACGACGGCCGGCACGTTCAGCGCTCGAGGCTCTCGGCCGGGTCGATGGGGCTCCACAACGACACGCCCCCATCCGCCGGGAGCACCTGGCCGGTGACCCACTCGAGCCCGAGGACGGCGACCACCGCCTGGGCCACGGCGTCGGCCGTCCCGACCCCCCCGAGCGCGGCGCGCTCGGCCACCCGGTCGCGATAGCCCGGCAGTCGCTCGGTGGTGGCGAACAGCGGCGTGTCGGTGGTGCCCGGCGCCACCGCGTTGACGCGAATGCCGAAAGGGCCGAGCTCGCGGGCGGCGACGCGGACGAGCTCGGCCGCACCGGCCTTCGACACGCTGTAGTGCGCCATCATCCGGTCGACGAGGAAACCCGAGATGGACGTGACGGCCACGATGGCCCCGCCCCTGCCCTGAGCCACCATCCGCCTGGCCACCGCCCGCAGGCACAGGAACGTGCCGCGCAGGTTGACCCCGACGACACGGTCCCACTCGGCCGCCGGCAGGTCGACGATGGCGCCGAAGCCGCCGACGCCGGCGTTGAGCACGGCCAGGTCGACGCCGCCGAGGTCCTCGTGCACATGGGCGACCGCCTGCTCCACCTGGTCCTCGTCGGCCACGTCGCAGCGAAGGGTGAGGGCCGCCGGCCCCGTTTCGGCGGGGGCCACGTCGAGGACGGCCACGGTCGCACCGGCGTCGGAGAGCATCCGCACCACCGAGGCCCCGATGCCGCTGGCGCCGCCGGTGACGAGCGCGACGAGCCCGTCGAAGATGGGGTCGCTCACCGCCACAGGTACGCCGCCACCTCGCTGGCCCCTTCGGGCCACTCGAGCGTCAGACAGTGCCCGGCGTCGGGGACCTCGAAGAGGTCGGCGGCCGCCAGGCCCTCGACCCACGCCCGCGCCGCTGTTTCGGGTACGAGCACGTCCTGCTCCCCGACGACGAGCAGCGTCGGCACGGTGATGCGGTGGAGGCGTTCGGCCAGGCGCCGGCTCTGGAAATGCGGCGCCTTCCACCCCAGTCGCGCCGCCCCGGCGAGACCGGTGAACCAGCGCAGCTGGTCGGCCTCGGCCATGCCGTCGGGCAGGACGCGCAGGGCGGCCTCGCCCTCGGCGTCGGCGAACAGCAGTCGCCGTGACTCGCCGAATCCGCCGATGCCGCGCGGGGCCAGGGCGCCGAAGACCGGCGGCACCTCGACACCGGCCACGTGCAGGCCCAGCGGGGACAGCAGCGCCAGACGGGCCACCCGCTCCGGGCGGCGCAGGGCGAGCTCGGCGGCGAGCCACCCGCCGAGGCTGTGGCCGACCACGTCCACCTGTTCCCAGCCGAGCCCGCCGAGAAGGTCGGTCAGGTGGAAGACGTAGTCCTCCATGTCGTGCAGCGCCGACACCGGCGCCCCGCCCGAGTACCCCGGCAGGGCGGGCGCGGCGACGTCGAAGCGTTCGGCCAGGCCCGCGACGAACGGCGTCGGCTCGGAGCCGGGCCACGCGCTGTGCACGTCGCACAGCCCGTGCAGATAGAGCAGTGGCCGCCCCGCACCGACCCGGAGCACCGCCACCGCGCTCGGCCCGGCCGCCACCTCGATGGTGCGGGCGGTGACCTCACCGGCGGCGCGACCGTCCACCCTGGGCTCGATCTTCGTCACGAGCCCGGCCCCGGCGAACCGGTAGGGAGCGAGGCGAAGTGCTTCTCCGCCGCCTCGCGCACGTAGGGGACGACCTCTTCGGCGTACAGCCGGGCCGACTTGGCCGTGAGCGCGGCCGGCAGCGACCCGAACTGCAGCAGCGCCAGCACCGTGCCGATGCGCAGCTCCGACACGTAGGCGAGCAGCCGCTCGCGCACCGTGGCCGCACTGCCGATGAGCGGGGAGCGGTGCCACACCGCCTGCTTCGGGTCGCTCGGACGGGCGCCGCCCACCATGGACCGGAGATCGGAGAGGAATTGCACGAGGGCGGGTGGATCGATGTAGCCGGGCGGCATCCACACCTTGCCGACACCGACGAAGCCGGCCGCGAGCGTCCCCTGGAAGTAGGCGAGATGGGGCGCGGCCTCCTCCACCGCCTGTTCGTCGGACTCGGCCACGTACACCGTGGTGAGCCATCCGAGGAGCTCGGGGTCGTAGGGGCGGCCGGCCGCCGCCACCGCCTGGTGGTAGGCGACGGCCTGGCGGGCGAACGTCTCGGGTGGGGCGTAGTAGGCGACGCCCATGTACCCGAAGCCGCGCTCGGCGCAGTAGCTGATGGTGCTCGGCGAGCCGAGCCCCGGGATCCACACCGGCGGATGCGGCTGCTGGAGCGGCCGGGGCCAGGGATTCACGTAGGGCAGCTGGTAGTACTCGCCGTCGAAGGCGAAGGGGCCTGGTCGGGTCCACGCCTGCAGCACGAGCTCGACCGCCTCGCGGAAGCGGGGCCGGGCCTCGGTGGGGTCGACGTTGTAGGAGTAGTACTCGGGCCCGCCCCCGACCACGAGCCCGGCGATGAGCCGTCCCCCCGACAGCACGTCGAGCATGGCCATCTCCTCGGCCACGCGCGTGGGCGGGTTGTACAGCGGCAGGGCGTTGCCGAGCACGCAGATGCGCACCCGCTCGGTGCGCTGGGTGAGTGCGGCGGCCATCAGGTTCGGCGACGGCATGAGCCCGTACGCGTTCTGGTGGTGCTCGTTCACCACCACGCCGTCGAGCCCGAGCTCCTCGGCCATGACCAGCTCGCCCAGGTAGCGCTCGTACAGCTCGCGTCCGCGGACCGGGTCGTACTCCTCGTTCGACAGGGTCACCCAGGCCGCCTCGTGCTCGGCCAGGAACCGGCGGGGCGGCGCCAGATACGGCCACGGCATGAGATGGAAGGAGAAGAAATTCATCGCCAGCTCATCATGCCCCGGGGCCGGCGCCTGCGGCCCGCCCGTTCACTGCTCCTGGTCGACCGCCCGCCAGCAGTACCAGGCGACCACGCTGCGATAGGGCCGGAACGGGTCGCCGAGGGACTGGAGCGCTTTCGGGGTCGGGCGTTCGGGCAGTCCCCACGCCTTGGCGAAGCCGGCGCGCACGCCGAGGTCCCCGATCGGCCACACGTCCATGCGCCCGAGGGTGAACAACAGGAACATCTCGGCCGTCCACACCCCGATGCCGCGCACCTGCACGAGCTGGGCCACCACCTCGTCGTCGGCGAGACGCCCGATGCGGTCCAAGGTGACGACGCCGCTCTCGACCTTGTCGGCGAGATCGAGCAGTGCCGCCGTCTTATTGGCGCTCAGACCACAGGCCCGCAGCTGGTCGACCGGGGCGGCGAGCAGCGCCTTCGGGGTCACCTCGCCGGCGAGGCAGGCGACCAGCCGTCCGTGGATGCTGGCGGCGGCCTTGCCGGCCAGCTGCTGGTACACGATCGAACGGGCGAGCACCGAGAAGCGCTCGGCGGTGGGCCGGGCCCGCCCGAGCGGCGGCGGGCCGTGGCGCTCGAGGAGCCGGCGCACGACGCGGTCGCGCCGGGCGAGCTCGGCTGCGGCGTCGGCGGCGATCCGGGTGGCCATCACGCGGCAGCGTAGGTGCCGGCTGTGTGGTCCTTGCGGGCGGAACGGCCTGGGAAGGGGATCGGGAGCAGGTACTCCGGAGTGTCCACACCGGAGCCTTGACAACACCTGACGCCCGTGTCAGTCTCGGGCAGCGGTGCGGCGGAAGCACCGCGGGCACGGCGGCGGCCGGGCGGCGGGAGTCGGCGGACAACCTCGCGCCTGGCGCCGGACGTGCATCACCACGAGCTCGGGGGGCGGGAGGAGCGAGTGTGATGAGAGGGCGGAAGCACGCCGTGCTGGGCGCGGCGACCCTCGGAGCGGCGGCGCTGTGCGTGGCGGCATGGGCGGGCGTATCGGCCGCCGTGAGCGGCGGCCCGTACAGCCAGGACCAGCAGGACTGTCCGGCCAACTCCGACGCGTGGAACGCGCCCACGGGGCAGGTCGACGCCGGCTGCCACAACGCGGCGGTCAACGTCGAGAGCGGCGACGGCAACACCCGCTATGTCGAGTGGGGCAACAACGAGGTCCCCAACGACCCCAACTCCCAGGGCACACCCGGCCTCTTGAGCATCGGCTACCCGGGCTACAGCGGTGACCCGCACTCGGGCTGCCTGGCGGCCAACACCGACGGCACGGGCGGGGGCACCGGCACGGGATGCGGCAACAACGCGGCCGGCACCGGGTTCGAGGCGAACTACGACTACTACAGCGTCTACTGCCCGATCATGCAGGCGGCCGGCAACCCGTGCGAGGACACGAACACGCCGGTGACCAACTACACGATCGACCAGGGCGGGGCGAGCTCCCTCGACACGATCCTCACCCAGGGCCTGCTCGTGTACTTCGGGATGAACGACAACACCGACAACGGTGAGCACGACGGCTACACCGGCACGGACGGCATGCCCTGCTACACGGACCCGAACACCGGCGCCACGACCGACTGCAACACGGCCGGTGCGGTGAACGGGGCGTCGGACGGCGGCGGGATGAGCCTGTGGCTCACCCCCTACAGCGCCACGAACACGCCGTCGGCCGCCCACCCCGAGGGACTGCTCAACTACTCGAACGGCGCCTGCGCCGACGGCATCTGCTTCGCCGCGAGCACCCAGCAGGAGGCCGTGTACCACGGCTGCGGCTACAACGGGCACGAGGCGTGCGCGTCGGGCACCCCGTCGAATGCGGACGTGTTCACCAACAGCTCGCCGGCGTCGCAGTCGGAGCCGAGCAACTGCTCGTCTGGTGACGCCACGAGCGAGGCGTGCCCGAACGGCCAGAGCGGGGACACCTACGTGTCGCAGACGCCCACCAACGAGAACGTGGATCCGGGGGTACAGACGTACCAGGACCCCGACCCGCAGCGTTCACCGGCGGCACCCTTCAACACGCCCGGCATCTACGCCGGTACGTGCGGGGTGTACGTCAACGCCCAGAGCGACTCGGTCGGTCCGAGCCTGCCGTCTCTGCTGACCGGTGGTGCGGTCGACGCCCCGCCCGGGCAGTGGGTCGGCGGCGGCCCGACCCAGAGCGGCTGCTGAGCGGCAACCGCGTCAGGTAGGTCGTTCCAACAGGGACGAGCGGTCAGGGGGCCCGGACCAAGGCGGATTGGCCCGGGCCCCCGATCGTTCACCGGGTCCCTCGTCGAAGAGCCGTCGCCCTAGGCGGAGGAGAGGCGGAGACATGAAGAAGTACGCGGTCGGCGCCGTCGCGCGCCGGATGGCGGTCGGGCTGTCGTTGGCGGCCCTCGTGACCGGGACGGTGGCACTGACGGGCGGGCCGACGCCCGCCACGGTGTCCTGTGACGCGTCGTGGCCGATGTTCCAGCACGATCCGCTCCACAGCGCCTCGGGCTGTTCGACAGTCGGGCAGACCACGGTCCCCACCCTCCACCCGGCCTGGTTCGACTCGACGGGCGGCTCGGCCGTCACCGACGAGCCGGTCGTGTCGAGCACGACCGGCTTGGGCTACTTCGGTGACTACGGGGGCACGTTCTGGGCCGTGCACAGCGACACCGGTGCGCTGGCGTGGAAGTACTCGATCACGACCAACGTCACCACGGCGGCGGGCGGCTCCTCCCAGAGCAGCTCGGCCTGTGGCACCGACGAGCACTCCACCTCCTACGGCGCCTTCCCCGGCACGGCCACCGTGGCCCAGGTGCCGGGCGTCACCGACCCGATGGTGTTCGTGGGCGGCGGCGGCACCCTCTACGCCTTCGACGGGGTGAGCGGCGAGTGCATGTGGTCACGCAACTTCGATCCCACGGCACCCACGAGCTCCATGGAGATCGAGTCGTCCCCCGTCTACGACCGCCAGACCAACGACGTCATCGTGGGTTCCGACACCAACGTGGGGCCCGCCAACGCGCTGCCCGGGGTGTACGCCTACACGGCCAAGGAGGGCAACCTCGACTGGTCGTACTCGCCCTCGACGACCGTCGGGTGCGACGACATCTGGTCGTCCCCCGCGCTCGACAGCACCACCCAGACCCTCGTCTTCGGCACCGGCGACTGCAACAATCCGAGCGCGGTCAACTTCCCCGAGGCCGTCATCGCCATCGACGCCACCACAGGCGCACAGAAGTGGGTCTACGCCGAGCCCCCCAACGGCTACAACGTGCCGCCCGACACGAGCGGGGGTGGCAACTACGACGACGACTTCGGCATGTCGCCGATCATCGTGCAGCCGAGCGAGTTCACGGCCACCACGTGCCCGGCTCCGGCGCTCGGTCTGCCGCCCGCTCCGAACCCCACCCTCGAGCCCGACCCGATCGTGGTCGAGGGCGGCAAGACCGGCTACGTCTACGAGTTCGACGAGCTCACCGGCAAGCTGGTGAACGCGCCGCTGCAGGTGGCCCAGCCCGGCAACTTCAACGTCGGACCGGGCGCCATCGGGGGCTTCATCGGCTCGGCCGCCCTCGGCTGCGCCCAGGGCAAGGTGGCCGTGTTCCTCACCTCGGCCGTCTTCTCGCCCTTCGCCCAGGGCGGGATCGGGGGTGCGAGCGGTGAACCCGGAGGTCTCACCACCTTCCCCGACACCACGCTGGCGAATGACCCCAGCCGGGTGGCCTCGGTGCACGCCTTCGACGTGTCGGGCGACAAGGTGCTGTGGCAGGCGCCGGTCACGACGCCGGTGTTCGGCCCCGCCACCTACGCGAACGGCGTGGTCTTCACCCCGTCCACGACGACCTTCTCGGTGCAGGCGCTCGACGCCGACACCGGGACCCAGCTGTGGGCGGCGCCGCTGCTCGCCGCGCCCTCGGGCGGCGTGTCGGCGGTGGGACCGGCGGTCTTCTTCGGCGCCGGGACCGAGTTCGCCTCGGCCGGGCCGCTC
>DASRBM010000164.1:0-4070 GCA_035653635.1 Acidimicrobiales bacterium
ATGTCCAGTCGCTCGAAGATCCAGCAGTCGAACGACCTGATCCCCAGGACGTCGCGAGGGCCCGCCACCGTTACAGCCTCCTGACTCTTCCGCCGGGCCCCGGAAAACCCGGGGGCCGCCTGACCCCCAAAGCTCTCGATCTCTTGAAGGAGGAGGCCGATCATGGCAAGCCTTAGGAGATTCCTGCTTCCGTCCGGAACGGTCCGCTACAAGGTCCGCTGGCGGGCAAACGGCGAACCATTCGAGCGGCGCTTCAAAACTCGTGACACCGCAGAACGGTTCAAGCGCACGATCGAGGCAGAGGAGCTGCGAGGGGTCGCTGTCGATCCTCGCGCCGGGGACGTCACTTTCGAGGCCTATGCCGAACGGTGGATCGAAGCTCGGCTCGTCAAAGGTCGACCTCTCGCGCCCATGACAAGGCAAGGGTACGTAGGGCTTCTCGAGCGTCATCTCAACCCGGCCTTCGGCACGATAAAGCTCCGCCGCATCGGATCGGAGGAGGTACAGGCCTGGTACGCCCACACGACGAGGACAGCCGGGCGGAGCCAGGCGGCCAAGGGCTACCGGCTGCTTCGAGCCATCATGAACAGCGCAGTCCACGACGACCGCATCGGCCGCAATCCCTGCCGGCTCAAAGGGGCAGGGATCGAGGCGGAGGACGAGCGGCCGATGGTCCCGACCGACGTCGTCCTCCATCTCGCCGACGCGATTAGACCGGATCTCCGAGCCTTTGTCCTGCTCTCCGGTTTCGGCTCGCTCCGTACCGGCGAGCTGCTCGGACTGCAGCGCCAGGACATCGATGAACCTCACAGCGCCGTAATGGTCCGCCGGCAGGCCCAGGAGGTAAGCAGACGCCGAGCAGGCACCGAGTCGGGTCGGATCATCGGCGACCCCAAATCGGAAGCTGGGAAGCGGGTCGTACAGATCAACCCCTTCGTTATGAAGGCTGTGGTGGAGCATCTACGGGACCACGCGCCGGCGGCCCCGGCGGCATTCCTGTTCCACGGACGGCGCGATCCGACCGAGCCGCTGCGACGGGCTCGCCTGTCGGAAGCGTGGCAGGAAGCTGTGGCCAGGGTCGCAGATGCGCCCCCAGGACTGCGGATCCATGACCTGCGGCACCATGCAGCGACTCTCACGGCCCGTTCGCCCGGAACGACGACCAAGGAACTGATGGCTCGCATCGGCCACTCGTCGCCACGGGCCGCGCTCCGGTATCAACACGCCACCGAGGAGCGCGATCGGCGGATCGCCGACTACATGGAGCAGGCGATCGAAAAGGCCCTTGCTGAGGCACCTCCGAGAGCCGAGGTCGTGGCGCTCTCGGACGAAGCGCCCCCGACCGCCGCGTGGTTTTCGCGTGGCGCGGTCCGACCCGGTAGTCGGGGCAAACATCGGTCCACCCCGTCTACGCAGGGCGAACACTCAGAGGCGGCGGGCGGAATCGAACCGCCGTACGGGGCTTTGCAGGCCCCTGCCTAAACCACTCGGCCACGCCGCCAGTTCCGGGCGAGCCTATCCCGGCCGGCGCCGGTCCCCGACAGCGAGGAGGACGAACGGCCCGTCGGCTCGGGACCAGGGGCCCGCCCCGCGCCTGCTTATATCTCGCCATGCGCATCGCGCTCGTCGCTCCGCCGTGGACACCCATTCCCCCGCCCCTCTACGGCGGTATCGAGCTGGTGGTGGACGAGCTGGCGAGGGGGTTCGTCGCCGCCGGGCACGAGGTGCTCCTGTTCGCCACAGGTGACTCGACGTCGCCGGTGCCCCGGAAGTGGGCGCTGGAACACGCCGAGGGCATGCGGATCGGCATGGCCGTGCCCGAGCTGCGCCACGTGTTGCACGCCTACGAGGTCGTGTCCAAGGGCTTCGACATCGTCCACGACCACACGGTCCTCGGCCCGTTCCATGCCGAGCGCTACCCGCAGCTGCCGGTCGTGACCACCATCCACGGGCCGTTCAACGACGAGCTCGTCGACCTCTATTCGGCCATCGCCCCCCGGGTGCCGATCATCTGCATCTCGCGGGCCCAGCACGCGGCGGCGCCGCAGATCCCCGTCGCCGGCGTCATCCATCACGGCCTCGATCCGACACCGTTCCCCGTGGGAGACGGCCGTGGGGACGGGCAAGGCGAATTCGTCCTCTTCCTCGGGCGCATGGCGCCGGACAAGGGCGCGCACCGGGCGATCGAGATCGCCCGCAAGGCCGGCTACCGGATTTTGCTGGCGGCCAAGATGCGCGAGGCGTGGGAGCGCGCCTACTACGAGGAACAGGTCGCGCCGCTGCTCGGTTCCGACGCCGTGTATCTCGGCGAGGTCCCCCACGAGCGCAAGCTCGAGCTCCTCGGCCAGGCCCGGGCGCTGCTCTTCCCGATCCGGTGGAACGAGCCCTTCGGCATGGTCATGCTCGAGGCGTTCGCCTGCGGCACGCCGGTGCTCGCCTTCCCCGAAGGTGCGGCCCCCGAGGTGATCGAGGACGGCAAGACCGGGTTCCTGTGCGACGACGAGCGGGCCATGGCCGAGGCACTCGGCCGCATCGACACGCTGCGGCGTGAGGACTGCCGGGCGGCCGTGGAGGGCTACTTCTCCACCGACCGCATGGTGGCCGAGCACGTCGCCATGTACGAGAAGGTGCTCGCCACCCGACGCTGACACCCGTACGGCGGGCGCAGGTGCGATGGCTCTCGGGGGAACCGCTCAGGTGCGGCTGCGGCCCCTGGTGACGAGGTGGACCAGGCGCACGATGAGCGCCACCACCACGACGAAGACCACCACCTTGAAGGCGAAGAGGGCGAGGCCGACGACCGCCCGCACCGCCCACAGCACCACGAAGATGCCACCGATGACGCCGGCCACGACCAGCGCGCTGTCGAGGGTGCGCAAACCACCACTGCGTCGCTTCTCGATCGAACCGGCCATGTCGCGTCCTCCTGGCGTCCCCGTCTGCTCTTCAGGCTAGAGGGGCCGGCTCTGTTCCGGAAGGCACCGGGGATCGGGAATGACCCGCACACGCACGGCGCCGACCCCGGTACCCCTCGGGGTTGTCCCGCACCGGCAGGACGCCGAGCCCTCGGTTCAGCGCACCCGACGGGGCGGATCGACGAGCACGCCCGGGTTCATGATCCCGGACGGATCGAGTGCCGCCTTGGCGCCGGCCAGGGCCGCGCCGAACAGCGGAGGGCGCTGACGGTCGTACCACGGGCGATGGTCCCGTCCCACCGCGTGGTGATGGGTGATCGTGCCGCCGGCAGCCAGCACCGCGTCGGACGCGGCCGCCTTCACCGTGTCCCACTGCTCGATCTCGTGGCCGGGGCGCCCCGGCGCGATGACGGTGAAGTACGGCGCCGGGCCATCCGGATAGGCGTGGGTGAAGCGGCACGACACGAAGCCGGTGCCGGCACCGACCTCGGCCAGCGCACCGGTGACGGCGGTGGTCACCTTCTCGTGCAATTCGGCCAGCCGGTCCCAGGTGCAGGCGGTCTCGAAGGTGTCGCAGACGGCGCCGATCCGCACCAGCGCGTCGCGCACGTACGGCGCCCGCATGAACGAGGCGCGCCACGAGTCGGCCGCGCCGACGCCGCGGTTCTGATCGTCGCCGGCGCCTGATCCGCCGGCTTTCGGAGCGGTGTCGTCGCGCTCGGACCATGCCGTGTCGTCGACGATGCCGCCGTGGTCGGCCACGAGCTCGCGGGCGCGTGCCGCCCATGGCCCGACGGGATGGTCGGCCGACTCGAACCCGACGATGAGGAGCGCGGCCGTGCCGTCGCCCACGCCGTTCACGACCGCCTCCACCGGGTCGATGAGCCGGCAGTTGCTCGGCATGAGGCCGGACTGGGCCAGTGCCCGCACGGCGGCGGCGCCGGCGAAGAAGTCGGCGAAGCGGACCGGCCCACCGGCGCGCCAGTGGGGACGGGGACGCACCCGCAGCCAGGCCTCGGTGACGACGCCGAGGGCGCCTTCGGAACCGAGGAAGAGCCGGTCGGGCGACGGCCCCGCGCCCGACCCCGGCAACCGGCGCGTCTCCACCACGCCGGCGGGCGTGACCACCCGCAGCGACTCGACGAGGTCGTCGAT
>DASRBM010000165.1:0-2582 GCA_035653635.1 Acidimicrobiales bacterium
AGGATGCCGGTGGCTGTGCTCACGACCACGAGTTGCGGCGTGCGCAGGAACTGCCTCAGCGTGCGCGAGGCGGTCTGGGCGGTGGCGACGGCGAACGACGCCCCGCGCCCCGGCGGAACGGTCGTGTGTTCGAGGCTGACGGTGGACACGGAAGTTCTCCTTGTGGTTCGGGCCGGGATCGATCAGCGGGCAGGACGGGGACTCGCAAGGGCGAGCTCCGGCGCAGGGCGCCCGGTCATCGACAGGAAGACCTCGTCCAGGGTCGGACGGCGCAGCGTCAGGTCCTGGACGACCACCCCGGCGTCGTCGAGCGCCCGGGCCAGCTCCCCGAGCACGACCGTGCCCCGTTCGACCGATACCGAGCAGCGCCGGGCACCCCGGTCGACCGCGGGCTCGTGTCCGCTCACCCGGGTGAGGGCCGCGGCGGCGGAGACGAGATCGTCCTCGTCGCGCAGGTGGACCTCCACCCGGTCGGCCCCGGCACGGGCCTTGAGCTCGCCCGGGGTGCCCTCGGCGATCACGCGTCCACGGTCGACGATGGCGACGTGGGCGGCCAACCGGTCGGCCTCGTCGAGGTACTGCGTGGTGAGGAGCACGTCGGTGCCGGACGCGGCGAGGTCCCGGATGGTGTCCCACAGCTCGATGCGGCTCCCGGGGTCGAGGCCGGTCGTGGGCTCGTCGAGCAGCAGCAGCCGCGGCGCGCCCACGAGGCTCGCGCCGAGATCGAGCCGCCGCCGCATGCCGCCCGAGTAGGTCTTCACCGGACGGTCCCCGGCATCGGCCAGGCTGAGGCGCTCGAGCACGGCGTCCGCTCTTCGGCGTGCCTCGCTGGCCGTCAGCCCGTACAGGCGCCCGACCATGCGGAGGTTCTCGCGCCCCGTCATGGCCGGCTCCACCGCCGCGCTCTGGCCGGCGAGCCCGATGAGCCGTCGCACGGCGTGCGGCTGGTGTGTGACGTCGTGGCCGGCGACATGCACCGTGCCGCTGTCGAAGGAGAGCAGGGTGGCGACGATCCGCACCAGCGTCGTCTTGCCCGCGCCGTTCGGGCCGAGCACGGCGGCGATCGTGCCCGATTCGATGACCAGGTCGAGTCCGGAGAGCGCCTCCACCTTGCCGTATCGCTTGGTGACGGCGCGCGCGTCTATGACGGGTTGCATTCGTGCTCCTCGTGGGTGGTGTGGCCGGTATCGCGGCCTTCTCTGCGTCCCACGAGGTGCCCTAAGCTGCAGGTGACGCCCGAGCGAAGGTTCCCTCGTGGGGACTGGATCTCGTCGTGTGTGGTGCGGGGGTCACGTATTGCCGTACGTGGCCCCGCATCGCGTCCGCGCTCAGTCCTCGGGTTCCTCCCCCCGAAGCACGCCGAAGGTGAAGTTGAGCGCGACCTCGTCGGGGTCGAACGCCTCGGTGTGGAACATCCGCCACATGTCGATGCCTTCGAGGGCGCCGGTCTCCATGTCCTTGACGAGGCGCTGCACGAAGTCGAGCTCGGCGGCGACCATCGCCTCCTCGTACTCCCCCTCGAGGGCGAAGAGCCGGGGGAGACCGGCGTCGGCGGCGAGGCGCCGCTGTCCGCGCAGCTTGGCCAGGTTCATCTCGAGCGCGACCACCCGCTGTCGCAGCGCGGCGAGAGCGTCGTCGGGTGGGAGGGCGCCGATGAAGGTCAGCGCGGCGAGGAACTGGGGGTACTCCTTCACCGGGCTCGCCACGATGTCGGTCATCCACTCGAGGGTCTCGCGTCGCCCGAGGTCGGTGATCTCGTACACCGTGCGTTCGGGGCGCCGCCCTTCACGGACGGTCTCCCTCGCCGCCACGAGCCCCCGCTTCTCGAGGGACTCGACCACGGCGTAGAGCGAGCCGTAGTTGAGCTTGACGCTCTCGTGCTTGGCCCGGGAGCGCAGCGTCTGGGCGACGTCGTAGGGGTGCATCGGGCGCTCGTACAGACAGACGAGCACAGCGAGTGCCAGGGGGTTCGAGCGGGGCTGGCGTCCCATGACGGCAGAATATCCTAAATCGAATACACGATCAAGGGTAATCCTCCGAAGGTGCCCCAGCCGGCAATCCCGACGATGCTCGGCTGTTGGGAGGTTGCTCAGCCGAACTTCATCCGACCGAGTGCATCGGCCGCTGCGTGGTCGCCCTCTACGACGATCGTCGAGCCCTCTCCGCGCCGCCCGGTGAGCCACAGGTGGAGGTCCGACGCCGTGCCGCGCACGACCGAGTCGGCTCCGTCAGCGCCTTCGCCGCGTCGCACGGCGTCGGGCGCCAGCTGCAACGTGCACGCCCAGGCCGCGTCGGTTGCGGCAAGGGCGAGCTTCCCCGACAGTTCCGGTTCGCTCTGCATCGACAGGCGCATCGCCAGCATGTCGAGGGCCTCGTCGATCCCGTCGAGGGCGAGCTCGGTGTCTATGGGGCCGGCCTGACCGACTGCGTTCTCGGCATCCCAGCGGTGGATCGACGTCTCCTGCGCCATACGCCGGTGCCAGAACGTGGACGGGCCGGGACCATTGGCCACCCAGTTCCACACCTGTGCATCGGGGCCCGCCGTCGCCAGGGCGTCGATGAGCGAACTGAGCCCCTCTTCG
>DASRBM010000166.1:0-2713 GCA_035653635.1 Acidimicrobiales bacterium
TGCGCGACCTGCTCAACACCATGCTGGCCGCCGACACCGGGCAGTCGGTCGAGAAGATCGCCCGGGACACCGACCGGGACTTCGTCATCACCGCGGACGAGGCTGTGCCCTACGGGCTCATCGACGAGGTGATCACCTCGCGTGATGCCGCAGTGGCCGCCGAGGCCGTCGGCGCGGCGTAGGCTCGTACCGGAAGCAAGGGGGAATCCCGGTGGCGAAGTTCGGTGACGGCGGCGACCTGGTGAAGTGCAGCTTCTGCGGCAAGTCGCAGAAGCAGGTGAAGAAGCTCATCGCCGGTCCGGGTGTCTACATCTGCGACGAGTGCATCGACCTGTGCAACGACATCATCGCGGAGGAGCTCGCCGAGTCGACCGAGCTGTCGTTCGAGGAGCTGCCCAAGCCCCGTGAGATCTTCGACTTCCTGAACGACTACGTCATCGGCCAGGAATACGCGAAGAAGATCCTCTCCGTCGCGGTCTACAACCACTACAAGCGGGTGCAGGCCGGCCCGACACAGTCGAGCGAAGTGGAGCTGGCCAAGTCGAACATCCTGTTGCTCGGCCCGACCGGCTGCGGCAAGACGCTGCTGGCGCAGACGCTGGCCCGGATGCTCAACGTCCCCTTCGCCATCGCCGACGCCACCGCGCTCACCGAGGCGGGCTACGTCGGGGAGGACGTCGAGAACATCCTCCTGAAGCTCATCCAGGCCGCCGACTACGACGTCAAGAGGGCGGAGACCGGGATCATCTACATCGATGAGATCGACAAGATCGCTCGCAAGAGCGAGAACCCCTCGATCACCCGCGACGTTTCGGGCGAGGGAGTGCAGCAGGCCCTGCTCAAGATCCTCGAGGGAACCACCGCCTCGGTGCCCCCCCAGGGCGGCCGCAAGCACCCCCATCAGGAATTCATCCAGATCGACACGACGAACATCCTCTTCATCTGCGGCGGCGCCTTCGCCGGTCTCGACAAGATCATCGAGAGCCGTATCGGCCGCAAGGGGATCGGCTTCCGGGCCGAGGTGCAGCGCAGTTCGGACTCCCTCGACGACGAGGTGCTGCGCCACGTGCTCCCCGAGGACCTCATGAAGTTCGGGCTCATCCCCGAATTCATCGGACGACTCCCGGTCGTGGGCACCGTGTCGAGCCTCGACCGCGACGCCCTCATCCGCATCCTCGTCGAGCCGAAGAACGCGCTGGTGAAGCAGTACCGCCGGGTGTTCGAGCTCGACGGGGTGGAGCTCGAGTTCCAGGACGACGCCCTCGAGGCCGTGGCCGAGCAGGCGCTCCTGCGGGGCACCGGTGCGCGCGGGTTGCGGGCGATCCTCGAAGAGGTCCTGTTGGACGTCATGTACGACCTGCCGAGCCGCACCGACGTCGGTCGTTGCGTGGTCGACCGGGCCGTGGTCCTCGACCGTGTCCACCCGACGCTCGTGCCCCAGGGGGAGCCGGCGAAGACGGTGCGCACGCGGCGCGCCGCCTCCTGATCCCACCTCCTGCGGTTGCCGCCGCCCGGCGCCCCGAGCGGCGCGAGCCGTGACGAACTCGTCTCCTG
Source organism: Acidimicrobiales bacterium (assembly GCA_035653635.1). Classification (GTDB taxonomy): domain Bacteria; phylum Actinomycetota; class Acidimicrobiia; order Acidimicrobiales; family UBA8190; genus DASRBM01. The sequence goes on from DASRBM010000166.1 coordinate 1,555, forward strand.
GCTCGACGACCACACCGACTATGAGCAGGCCATGCCCACGCGCCTGCGAGCGCCGACGCTCGACCGGATCGTCGAGCTGTGCAACCTCCTCGGTGACCCCGAGCGGCAGTACCCCGTCCTCCATCTGACCGGCACCAACGGCAAGGGCTCGACGGCCCGCATCCTGACCGAGCTGCTCCTGGCCCAGGGGCTCACGGTGGGCACCTACACCAGTCCCAACCTGGCCCGGGTGAACGAGCGCCTGGCCCGCAACGGCGAGCCCATCGACGACGAGGAGCTGGCCGAGGTGCTCGGGGCCCTCGCCTCGCTGGAGCCCCTGCTCTCGGCGCGCCCCTCGCGTTTCGAACTGCTCACGGCGGCCGCCTTCCTCTGGTTCGCCGACAGCCCGGTCGACGTGGCGGTGGTCGAAGTGGGGCTCGGGGGCCGCTGGGATGCCACCAACGTGGTCCAGCCCGAGGTGGCCGTCGTCACCAACGTCAGCTACGACCACGTGGAGGTCCTCGGTCCGACCCTCGAGGACATCGCCCGGGAGAAGGCCGGCATCGTCAAGGCCGGATGCCATCTCGTGCTGGGAGAGACCGAGCCGAACCTCCGGGCCGTGTTCACGTCGGCCGCGGCCTCGGCCGGCGCCCGGGCCGTGTGGTGCCGAGACGAGGAGTTCTCCTGCGATGACAACCGGCTTGCGGTCGGCGGTCGTCTCATCGACCTGCGGACCCCGGGTCGCCGTTACGACGAGGTGTACCTGCCGCTGCACGGCGCGCACCAGGGCGACAACGCGTCGCTGGCACTGGCTGCGGCCGAAGCCTTCTTCGGCATGCCGCTGTCCGACGAGGTGGTGCGCGCCGCGCTCGGATCGGTGACGATGCCGGGCCGGCTCGAGGTCGTCGGCCGTTCCCCGCTCGTCATGCTCGACGGTGCCCACAACGTCGCCGGCGCCGAGGTGCTCGCCGCCGCGCTGCGCGAGTTGCATCCCGCCGGCCACGTCTGCGCGGTGGTGGGCATGCTGCACGGGCGCGATCCGAGCGCCATCGTGCAGACGCTGGCGTCCGGAGGGGTGGACGTGGTCGTCGCCTGCACGGCGCCGACACCGCGGGCGATGCCGGCCACCGTGATCGCCGAAGCGGCGCGCGCCCTCGGGCTCACCGCGCTGTCGGCCGAT
>DASRBM010000167.1:0-2089 GCA_035653635.1 Acidimicrobiales bacterium
GGAACTGCTCGTGCCGAAGGAGCTCTACCTCCGCGCCGGCACCGGATGGTTCAGCGATCGCAGCGCCTGCTACCTGACGAGCGGCACTCCGGTGGTGATGCTCGCTCCACCCGGGACGCCGGTGCCGGTGCCCGTGGGCAAGGGACTCGTGACCTTCGGGCCCGACGACGGGCCCGAGGTCCTCGGCGACGTCTTCGCCGACTACGCCCTCCATACCGAGGCGGCGAGGGCGTTGGCCGAGGAGCACTTCGACTCCGCACGCGTCCTCGGGGCGCTGCTCGAGGCGGCGGTGGCAACACCGTGACGACGGTGGTGGTCGCCGGAGCCGTGGCCAACAGGGCCGGCAACGCCGGCGAGGCCTGGGTGCGCATGAGCTGGGCCGTCGGCCTCCGCCGACTGGGCTGCCACGTGGTGCTGGCCGAGCAGCTCGATCCCGGCCTCTGTACCGACGACGCCGGTCTGCCGGCCGGCTTCGTGCACTCACGTCAGCGGGCGTGGTTCTCCGACGTGGTGCGGCGCTTCGGTTTCGAGCATGAAGCCGCCCTGCTTTGTGGGGACGCCCACGAGGGACTCTCCCCTTCGTCCGTGGCCGACGTGCTCGCCGAGGCCGACCTGCTCGTCAACATCAGCGGGCACCTGCGCGACGAGGCACTGCTGCGCCTCCCCCGCCGGCGCGCCTACGTCGACCTCGATCCCGGGTTCACCCAGCTGTGGCACGAGGCCGGCGACGGCGGTGCCGCCCTCGCCGGGCACGACGACTACTTCACCGTGGGCGAGAACGTCGGCAGGCCCGGCTGCACCGTCCCCACCGGCGGGCTGGCGTGGCGGCCGGTACGCCAGCCGGTCGTGCTCGACGAGTGGCCGGTGTGTGGGGAGACCCCCACGCGCGGGTTCACGACCGTGGCCAGCTGGCGTGCCCCGTTCGGCCCACCGACAGGTGGCGGGAAGTCCTACACCCTGAAGCATCACCAGGTACGCGCCTTCGTCGGCCTCGCCGGCGCGGTGACGATGCCACTCGAGATGGCGCTCAGCATCGACCGCGCCGACGACGGCGACCGGCGCCTGCTCGAGGAGCACGGCTGGTCCGTCGTCGACCCCGGCACCGTGGTGGGCACCCCGGACGACTTCCGCGCCTATGTGCAGAGCTCGACGGGTGAGTTCACCTGCGCCCAGGGGGTGTACGTGGAGACCGCCTCGGGCTGGTTCAGCGACCGCAGCGTCCGCTACCTCGCCTCGGGTCGACCGGCGGTCGTGCAGGACACCGGGTTCGGGCGCACGCTGCCCGAAGGTGAGGGGCTCCTCTCCTTCCGCACCCCGGCGGACGCCCGCCGAGCCCTCGAGGCGATCGTGGCCGACTACGAGCGTCACGCCAAGGCGGCGCGAGCGCTGGCCGAAGCGGAGTTCGACGCCACCGTGGTGCTGGGGCGCTTTCTGGAGCAGGTCGATGTCGCGCCTTGAGCACGGGCCCACGGTGCTGCTCGGCGGCATGACCGGCGCCGTGCCCTTCCACGGCGGCGCCACCTGGGCGGTGCTGCAGTACGCGCTCGGGCTGGAGCGCCTGGGGTGCCGGGTGGTGGTGGCTGAAACCGTGCCGCGCTCCGCCTTCGCACCGGTAGGCACCCCGATCGCCGATTCGGCCAACGCCCGCTACGTGGCGGCCGTCATGGCCGAGGCCGGACTGGCCGAACGCTGGGTGCTGCTGCTCGAGGACAGCTGCACCACGGCGGGCATGGCCTACGACGAGATACTGCGTTTCGCAGCCGAAGCTGATCTGGTCGTGAACCTCGGTGGCGCGCTGCGCCATCAGGATCTGCTTCAGCGCGTGGCGCGCCGGCTGTACGTCGACCTCGATCCCGCCTTCACCCAGCTGTGGGCGCAGTGCGGCATCGACCTCGGGCTCGAGCACCACACCCACTTCGCCACCTACGGCCGGGGGCTCGCCGACGAGCGTTCGTCGGTGCCATCCGACGGCCGCCGTTGGATCGGCACGGTGCCGCCGGTCGTGCGGTCGCAGTGGGCCCCGGGACCGGGTCCGGGTGTGGCCTGGACGACGGTGGCCAATTGGCGCTCCTACGGTTCGCTCGAGCAC
>DASRBM010000168.1:0-4585 GCA_035653635.1 Acidimicrobiales bacterium
ATCGCCTCGTGCGCCTCCTGCGCGTTCTTCACCTTGCGCTCGTAGCGACGCGGCGCGTTCGGGACGTAGTCGTTGCCGTAGAGCTCGGCGACCTGGGCACGGGCGGCGGCGAGCGCCTCGTCCGACAACGTGGTCGAGTCGGTCCGCATGTAGGTGATGTAGCCCTGCTCGTAGAGACGCTGGGCCACCTGCATGGCGCGCTGGGCGCCGAAGCGGAGCTTGCGGCCCGCCTCCTGCTGGAGCGTGGACGTCATGAACGGCGGTGCCGGCGACCGGCGGTACGGCTTCTCCGTGACCGACTTCACCGAGAAGGGCTGGTCGGTGAGGCCCTCGGCCAGCCGCGTGGCCTCCGCCTCGCCGAGCAGCACGACGTCCGCATTCGCCAGCCGGCCACCCTCGTCGAAGTCGCGTCCGGTGGCGACGGGCTTTCCCCCGACCGCAGCCAGCTGAGCGGTGAAGGACTGCGGCGCTCCGGGCGCCGCCGCACCGGCCTCGGAGCGGTCCGAGGCGGACGGCGTGAAGGTCCCCTCGAGGTCCCACCACGTCCCGGCTCGGAAGCGCATGCGGGCCCGCTCGCGCTCGACGATCATGCGGGTGGCGACGCTCTGCACCCGGCCGGCGGACAACCGGGGCATGACCTTCTTCCACAGCACGGGCGACACCTCGTAGCCGTACAGACGGTCGAGGATGCGCCGCGCCTCCTGGGCGTCGACGAGGCGGCGGTCGAGCTCGCGCCACTCCTGCACGGCCCGCTCGATGGCGGCCGGCGTGATCTCGTGGAAGACCATGCGCTTCACCGGCACGGTCGGGGACAGCACCTCGCTCAGGTGCCAGGCGATCGACTCCCCCTCGCGGTCCTCGTCCGTGGCGAGGTAGACCTCGCTCGCCTGCTTGACGAGGGACTTGAGCCGCGAGACCACCTCGCGCTTCTCGGGCGCCACGACGTACAGCGGCTTGAAGCCGTTGTCGACGTCCACGCCGAGGCGGGCCCAGCCCTCGCCCTTGTAGGCGGTGGGCACCTCGTTGGCCCGCCGGGGCAGGTCGCGGATGTGGCCGACCGACGACTCGACGACGAAATCCGGGCCGAGCAGGCCCGCGATGGTACGGGCCTTGGCCGGTGACTCGACGATGACCAGCGGTTTGCCGCCGGTCGAGCCGTCACTCCCTCGTTGGCGTGTGCGAGCAGGCATGGCAGATAGGGGCGGTCGTTTCCCAGCCGGGAGGTCTCCGCCGGGGCCCCGTCGGTCCGCGACGGTACCGGTGGAGCGGCCCCTCGCCGTTACGCCCCGGAGCCGACGGCGGCCGCGGGCTCGCTGACCTGGCTGTTCGTCCCCTCCTCCTCGGCGCCGAAGCCCTCGGACTTGCGCTTGGAGAAGGCGATCGAGATCAGCAGGACCACCAGCGCGCCCCCGGCGATGCCGTAGCGCACGCCCTGGTGGTTGGCCTGGTTCAGGATGACCGGGAGGATGAGCAGCGACACCAGGTTCATGACCTTGATGAGCGGGTTCAGCGCGGGGCCGGCGGTGTCCTTGAAGGGATCGCCGATGGTGTCGCCGATGACGGCGGCCTTGTGGGCCTCCGAGCCCTTGCCGCCCTCGTGGCCGTCCTCGATGTACTTCTTGGCGTTGTCCCAGGCGCCACCCGAGTTCGACAGGAAGTTCGCCATGAGCTGACCGGTGAGGATGGCAGCCGCGAGGAAGGCGCCGAGGGCCACGGCACTGATGCCGAAGCCGACGATGACCGGCGTCAGGATGGCGAGGAGCGCAGGGGTGACGAGCTCGCGCTGGGCCGCCGCGGTGCAGATGGCGATGACCCGGCCGTACTCGGGCTTCTCCGAGTAGTCCATGATGCCCGGGTGCTCGCGGAACTGGCGGCGCACCTCGTGGACCACGGTCCCGGCCGAGCGGCCCACGGCCCGGATGGCGAGCGACGAGAAGAGGAAGGCCACCGAGCCGCCGATGAGCAGCCCGATGAAGATCTTCGGGTTGGCCACGTTGATGGCCGTGCGGGCGTCGGTGAACAGGTTCTGGCTGGCCACGCCGACCTTGGCGCCGATGGTCTCGACGAACGACCCGAAGAGCGACACGGCGGCGATCACGGCCGAGCCGATGGCCACACCCTTGGTGATGGCCTTCGTCGTGTTACCCACGGCGTCGAGGCTCACCATGATCCGCTCGGCCTCGCCGGTGAACTCGCCGGACATCTCGGCCACGCCCGCCGCGTTGTCGGACACCGGGCCGAAGCTGTCCTCCGACACGACCATGCCGGCCGTCGACAGCAGGCCGATGCCGGTGAGCGACACCAGGTAGAGGGTCAGCTCGATGTTGCCGTGGGCCATGCCGACGTTCACGCCGATGGCGATGGCGATGGCGATGATGGCCCACACCGTCGACTCGAGGCCGATGGAGATGCCGGCCAGGGTGAGCGTGGCCGGGCCGGTGCGGGCGGACTCGGCGATCTCCCGCACCGGGGCGCGCTCGGTGGAGGTGAAGTGCTCGGTGATCTGGCTGGCGACGAGGGAGAGGCCCACACCGACGAGCACGGCGTAGAAGGCCTTCATATAGTGGAGGTAGTACCCGGCCACGAGCCCCGCGCCCAGCAGGGTCAGCGCGGCGGCCGTCCAGAAGCCCCGGTTGATCGGGGCCATGGCCGTGCGGTCGTTGTCGCGGGCCCGCACGACGTAGACGCCGATGGCCGAGGCGACGATACCGATGGCCGGCACGATGAGGGGGAAGACGACAGCCCGGGCCGAGTGCACCAGGAAGCCGTTGCCCAGGGAGTTGAAGGCGGAGTAGCCGAGGATGATCGCCGCGATGATGGTGATGACGTAGGACTCGAAGAGGTCGGCGGCCATGCCGGCGCAGTCACCCACGTTGTCGCCCACGTTGTCGGCGATGGTGGCCGCGTTGCGGGGGTCGTCCTCGGGGATGCCGGCCTCGACCTTGCCCACGAGGTCGGCGCCCACGTCGGCCGCCTTCGTGAAGATGCCGCCACCGACACGCATGAACAGTGCCAGGAGCGAGGCACCGAAGCCGAAGCCCACGAGCACAGCGGTGGCCGTGTTCTGGAAGGCGAAGACGATGATGCCGGCGCCGAGCAGGCCCAGGCCCACGCAGAGCATGCCGGTGATGGCGCCGGTGCGGAAGGCGACCCGCAGGGCGCCCGCCATCTTGCCGCCCCGGGCGGCTGCGGCCGTGCGGACGTTGCCGCGTACGGCCAGGCTCATGCCGATGAAGCCGGTCAGGCCCGAGCACGCCGCGCCGAACAGGAAGCACAGCACCCGGTAGCCGCCGGCGGCGCCGAAGGACAGGGCGATGCTGCCGTTGGGCCGGGGCACCTTGGTGGCGGTGAAGAAGATCAGCACGGCCAGCGGGACGAGCACCATGAGGATCGCCCGGAACTGACGGCGGAGGAAGGCCACCGCCCCCTCCTGGATGGCTGCTGCGATCGAGCGCATCGAATCGGTGCCGGTGTCGGCCTGCAGCACGCCGCGCATGAGCACGAGGCCGACGGCGATACCGAACACGGCCGCGGCGAGCACGATGACCAGCCACGTCTTCTCCGTGCTGGTCAGCACGAAGTTCTGGTACCCCCCTTCTGCAGCGAGGAGGTGGGTCATGGCCTGCCTGCTCCCTTCTTCGGCCGCCCCAGGGCCCCGAGGTGGGCCCGCCCTGAGGTCGGAGGTGCGGTGGACGTCCGGCTCCGGGCGCGTCGACGCCAGGGGCCGGTCGAGAACGGGGGCCGACGATACCGACTTCCCGCGTGAGCGGGCAAGGAAGCAGGCTGGGCGCGGCTGCTCAGTCGTCCAGGTCGGCCGACTCGGTGTCGGGGCCGGCGATGAGCTCGTAGTCGGGGTTCAAGATGGCCAGGCGGCCTTCCCAGGCCCCGACCATGCCCTTCGCCACCAGCCGGGCACCGGGCTGGATGCCCGGGATCGCACGCCGGCCCTGGAAGACGAGGAGGATCGCACCGGTCTGGTCGACGAGCGTCGCCTCGAGGTTGGGTGTCGAGGCCCGGGTGGGGACCCGGACCGACTTCACCCGCCCGGCCACGCGCACCCGCGAGCGCCACGTGGCCTCGGCGATGGGCTGCACCCCGACCATGGGCACGTCGAGCACGGCCGTCTGACCGCGCCGGCCTCCGCCGTCGCCGGACCCCTCCGCGCTCTTGCGCACCGGCTTGGCGAACCGGGCCCCCGGCCACCCGCCGGTGAGCTGGAAGGGGACGATGGTGGCGTTGACGTGCGGCAGACCGCTGACGGCCGCCGCGATGCGGTCGGCGCTGCGGTCGTGCAGCAGCCGCCGCCAACCGGCGGCGAAGCCGCGACGGGGCAGGAGGATGGTGAGCTCGGTGGAGCCGTCGGCGATGGTCTCCGCCGCGAGCTCGAGCGCCCCGCGGGCAAGGCGGCGGTCGGGGAGATCGATGATGTCGAGGGGCAGGCGCGACAGCCCGAGGCGGCCCCATTCGCTGCGCAGTTCCGCCGCGTCACGCGGGTCGACGGCGAAATGGACGGCGCGCAGCTCGTCGGGAGTGAGGGTGCGGGCGTACTGGAGGGCCCGGGCCGTGGCCAGGTCGAGGCGGTCGA
>DASRBM010000169.1:0-7356 GCA_035653635.1 Acidimicrobiales bacterium
CGGCGGCTGGCCGCGTCTCGGCTCGGCCCTGGCCCAGGCGTCGGCCGGGAACGGAGCGGGCCTCGTCGCCATGTCCGACAACTACGACACCGAGAACGGGCCCAACTCGGTGGACGCCGACACCGCCATCTCGTGTCTCGACCACCCGGTGAACGCGGCGCCCTCGGCCTTCCCCGACCTCGCCGCCCAGGCCGGCATGCGGGCGCCCCTGTTCGGCCCGATGCTCATGTGGGGCCTGCTCGAGTGTGCCGTGTGGCCGGCCGCGCCCACCCGCCAGGCACATGCCGTCAAGGCGCCGGGGTCACCGCCCATCCTGGTCGTCGGGACGAGCGGTGATCCGGCAACACCGCATCAATGGGCGGTGGACGTCGCCGCACAACTGGAGCACGGCGTCCTCGTGACGTGGGACGGCGTCGACCACGTCGCGTACTACTACAGCCCCTGCGTGCGATCCATCGACCAGGCGTATCTCATCGGCGGCACAGTCCCTCCGAACGGCACGACCTGCACCGATTGAGCCCGGGCGACCCGGGGTACGTGGCCGATCGGGCCGCGCGCGCACCCGTCTACGCTCAGATCCATGGAACCCGACGACGTCGTCTCCGTCCCCGATCTCCTCGAGCAGGAGCAGCCCGTGGACGAAGAGCCGCTCGACGAGGAACCGGTGCACGTGGACAGCGACGTGCCGGTGGCCGATGCCATCGAGCAGGCCACGGTGGTGCAGGCCGACCAGATCGCAGAGCGCCCGGACGTACGCGACGACGTCCCCATCGCCGATGCCATCGAGCAGTCGATCGAGGTGCGCACCGAGGAGGACTACTGAGCCCTGCCGGGCCGACGCCGGGCCCGGTCACTGCTCGAGCAGCAGGGTGAAGGGGCCGTCGTTGACGAGGTCCACGTGCATGTGGGCGCCGAAGCGCCCCGTGGACACGGTTGCCCCGAGCTCCCGTAGGGAGTCGACCATGGCGTCGACGAGCGGTTCGGCCAGCTCCGGTGCCGCGGCCGCGGTGAACGACGGCCGGCGCCCGCGCTCGGTGTCGGCGTAGAGCGTGAACTGACTCACCACGAGCAACGGCGCGCCGAGATCGGCGGCCGACAGGTTGATGCGGCCGTCGCCGTCCTCGAAGATCCGCAGGTGCCACACCTTGGCGGCGAACTGCCGGGCGACGGACTCGGTGTCGCCGTAGGTCACGCCGACGAACAGGCACAGACCTGGGCCTGGCCCGATGCCGCCGACGACGGCGTCACCCACCGTCACCGAGGCCCGCTGCACGCGCTGGACGAGGACGCGCACCGGATCAGAGGGCGGCCAGGCCCAGGCCGGCGGCCGCCGTGGCCAGGCATCCGAACAGCGTCCCCGCTGCGGTCACCAGTGCGTTCGCGTGCTCGCCACGCTGCAGGAGCCGCACGGTCTCGAAGCTCGCCGTCGAGAAGGTCGTGTACCCACCGCAGAACCCGGTGCCTCCCACGAGTGCGAGCACGCCCGGCGCCCGGTGGAAGAGCACCAGGCCGGTGAGGATGCCGAACAGGAGCGAGCCGCTCAGGTTCACCACCATCGTGCCCACCGGGGTGTCGCCGGCGATGCGCCTCCGCAGTCCGCCGTCCACCGCGAACCGGACGGCGGCGCCGAGCCCGCCGGCGAGGCCCACCCAGACGATGTCGGGTCCGTTCACCGGCGGGCCCCGGTCCCGTCCTCGGTGTCGTCGTCCTCGTCGTCGTCGACGTCGGGGTCGACGGGCAGCAGATCGAAGCGGCCGTGCAGGCCCGCCGCCGTCACGATGCCGAGCGCACAGAGCACGATGCCCCCGGCGACGGTGCCCGCCGCGTAGAGGACGGCCGTGGCGGTGTGGCCGTGGTGGACGAGGAGGTCGGATTCGACGGCGAAGGTGCTATAGGTCGTGAAGCCGCCGAGGAACCCGGTGCCGCCCACGAGTCGCGGCGTGTGGTGGCCCCGGTGGTCGACGCCGGTGCGCACGAGCACCTCGAGGAGCAGACCCAGACACAACGCGCCGGCGAGGTTGATGGCGAAGGTGGCGGTGGGGAAGCCTCCGTGCGCCGGGAGCGCCTGTTCGATCGCCTCGCGGGCGGCGGCGCCGAGGCACCCGCCGACGGCGACCTGTGCCAGGGCGGCGGGGGTCAGGTGCAGTGGCCGGTGTTCGATGGCGGACTCCTACCGGAGCGTGCCCCGTGACGGGCTCTCTGTCAGTGGTAGGAGTCATCAGCCTTGCGGCGGTTGTGGCGGACTCCATCGCCGGACGCGGTTCTACCACGCAGGGCCGGCCCGGCCGGGGCGGAGGCCGCTAGGAGCGCAGGGCTATGACGTTGAAGACGCCGCCGAGCGGATCGCTCACCACGGCGAAGCGTCCGGGCTCGATGTCCATGGGCGGGACGAACTGTGCCCCGCCGAGCTTCTCGACCTGGGCCACGGCAGCGTCGCAGTCGTCGACGGCGAAGTAGACGCCCCACGCCGGAGGCACCTCGGCCGGCATCATCGGCGGCTTGGGCATCATGCCGGCGACGGGGCGGTCGGCCAGCTTGAACTCGGTGTAGGTCCCGCCGGGGCCTCCCTCGCTCGTCGTCGCCGTCCACCCGAACACCGCGCCGTAGAAGGTCTTGGAGCGCTCCACGTCGGTGGTGAGCAGCTCGTTCCAGCACAGCGCGCCCGGTTCGTTCACGAGACCGGCGCCTTTGTGGGTGCCCGGCTGCCAGATGCCGAGCACGGCGCCGACGGGGTCGGCGAACACGGCCATGCGCCCGATGTCGAGCACGTCCATCGGCTCCACGAAGAGCTGGCCGCCGTTGTCCTTGATCCGTGCCGCGGCCGCGTCGGCGTCGCTCATGTTGACGTAGGTCATCCACGCGGGCGGCATGCCCGGCTGCATCTGCGGCGCGATGCCGGCGACCTGATGGTCGCCGATCCGGCACACCCGGTAGCCGCCGGTCTCCGGTGCCCCCTCGTCGGCCGTCCAGCCGAACAGTGACGTGTAGAAGTCGACCGACGCGTCGACGTCCGGGCTCGAGAAGTCCACCCACGACGGGACGCCGTCGTCGTAACTCGTCATCTCCATGGCGTGCCCCTCCCGGCGGCGTCTTCGGCATCGCCGCCTTCGTGCGTCACTCTACGCACAGGGTCCTCTCATGGTTCGGGCGGACCCGAATCGTCACGAGGATTTCATCTGCCCGCCGCCTCGGTGATCGGGCTGCGCCGCGGGGGAGCTCAGAGGGCGAAGGGGGTCGATTCCTCGGCGGAGTGGTGCAGCGCCTCTTCGTGGGAGACGGCGGCTTCCTCCGGTCCGTGCACGAGTCGGAAGAGCCGGTCGTGCAGTTCCTCGAGCGACTCCGTCTCGGGAGCGGCGACATCCTCGTCGGCCGGGTCCTCCGCCACGAGCAGGGCGAGGCGGTCGTGCAGGGCCTGCAGCGACTCCTCGGCCGACAACGGCGCTTCGTCGGGCTCGGACGCGGTGACGTCGTCGTCGTCGTCGATCGCGGTTCCGGCATACTCGGGAGCGGGGTCGGGAACGACGGGCAGTGGGACGATGGTCCCTTCAGCGAGTGGGTCGTCGACGACCGCGTCGACGGGCGGTGCGATGTCGGCGGGTGGTGCGGTGTCGTGCCCGACCTCGGGGTCGGCCGCGTCGTACCACACGATGCCGCTCGGAGTGGCGGCTGTGCCTGTGTCCGCGTCCGTGCCTGATTGCGTATCCGTCTCCGTATCTGGCGTGGTGACGGTGGCGATCAGGCTCTCGAGGCGGGCGCCCACCTCCTCCACGTCGTGCAGACCCGCCACGGGGGCGACGGCGCCGCGCGAGCTGCTGCCCCGCGACGGACGGCGTTCCGCCAGGTGAAGGTGCAACGAATGGCGGTGGGAGGTGTGACGGTGCGCGGTGTAGCGGTACAGCGTCGACCCGCTCTCCACGAAGTAGTGGACCTCGGTGCCGACCGACTGCTCGAGGACCATCGAGTCGTAGCGGCGGGCGAGGCGCAGCAGTGCCTCGAACCCGTCCACCTCGACCTGGAGCCGGCGGTCGTCGACCGGCGTGCTCTCGACCGGGACGAGCTCATGGCGGTAGTTGGCCCGGATCCACTGCGGCTCGTCGAGGCGCAGTCGCCGCCCTGAGCGGTGGTGCAGGAGAGCGGCACAGGCCAGCGCGACGACGAAGAGGAGAGTGGCCAGGACCCGGGCCACGCCCACCGGCAGGCTGTGGCCGCCGATGGCGAGCTTGGCCGGAGCGGTGGCCGCGGTGCCGACCGAGCCCGACGAGGTGGCGTGCAGCTGCGGATAGCTCGGCGGCGTGCCGACCGGCGTGGCCGAGATGAGACTGAGTTCCTGCGCGCTGAGCTGCATGACCAGCTGCGGTGAGAACGACGCGCTGAGACCGGCACCCCCGAGCCTTCCGCGTGCCCGGACCGTCGTGGCGATGATGACGTCGGTCGTCCCGAGGGCATTGCCCGTCTCGGTCGCGAACTGCGACTCGAGCGCGGCGATGCGGGTGAGGTCGACCGGCAGGTCCACGGCGGCCTTCCCATTGGTGAAACGCACCGGGCCGGTGGTGGCCAGGGTCGCCGCCCATCCTCCGGGTCCGATGAGCGAGGCGGTGGCGCTCATGGTGCCCGAAAGGTTGCTGGGGCGATGGCCGGTGGCGCTCAGGGCGTAGGCGGCGCGCACGTCCAGCTGGTCGACGAGGCGGGTGAAGACGGGCGTGCCGGTGGTCACCCGACCGGTCGGGTACGTGGCGCCGGCCGGTGCGCTGGCGCTGTAGGAGAAGTCGACGGTCTGGCCGTAGGGGACGAGACGGGTGGTGGGCCGGGTCGAAGGCCGGGTCCAGGTGTAGAAGGACACCAGTCCGAGCACGGCGACGGCGAACCAGGCACCGGCCAGGCGGAGGAGTTGATCCGGTGGCAGGGCTGGACGGTCCGCTCCGGTGGACACCGGCGCATGCGACAGCGCCGCATGGGCGGGTACCCGACGTCCGCCGTCGCGAGCGGGTCGGGTGGAAGGGCCCGATTGGCGCCGCTGGCGCGCCCGACGCCGCCGGGCGGCCGCCTCCGCCGAACCGACGCCGACCACCGAAGCGGCCAGCGCGGCGATGGCGACCGGGGTGTGGAACCAGCTCAGGAGGACCCCGGCGTGGGGGACCCGGAGCCAGAGCTTGCCGGCGATGGCGGACGCGGGGAGGTGCACAGGGTCGAGGAACGAATTGTTGTCGCCCTTGAAGGTGAAGAGGCCGTCGTGCACTCCCACGATGCGGTGCAGCACCACGATGTGCAGCAGCGGGCTGTGATAGCCGACGACGTCCCCGACGTGGTACTCGGAGGCCGGTGCGATGACGGCCAGGTCCCCGGTGTGGAAGCGGGGGAGCATGCTCACCCCGTGCGTGGTCACGAACGCGACGGAACCCGTGGCCAAGGCCACGGTCAATGCGGCACCGGCGATCGTCACCGCCGTCGCCCCGATGCGTCGCGTTCGCTTTTTCATGTGAAGGTCCCGGAGGGGGCGGTGCGGATCGCCGCCGATCCGCACCGCCCCGACCGGCAAGGGTTACGACACCACGATGTCGGTAGCGGTGATCCCGCTCACGGCCTGGGTGAGGCCGCTGCAGACATAGGTGGTGCTGTCGCTGCCAGAGTTGTACGAACCCGAACCACAGGCCGACATGGCCCCGTTGCCGCCCGAGGTCGTGAAGCCAACCGAGGCGCCCGAGCCGTGGGTGTCGCCGGTGGCCACGAAGGTCACGGAGTTGACCGTGGTGCCGTCACTGCTCAGTCCGTACTGGATCGACGTCACAGTTGCACCGGTCACGTTCTCCGAGCCGTAGGCCACGGTGGTGTTCGAGTTGCTGTAGCCGAGGCTGTTGGTGAAGGCGGCTGCACCGGCAAGAACCAGTGCCCCTACTCCCACAGCCGCAGCGAGGGTCCTGCGGGTGCGTCGCACGTTGCTGCTCCTCTCATCCATGAGTTGGCCCGAAGGCCTGGTGCGACGGCTTCCCGCCACACCTCCTTGTGTGGATGGAGCAATCGGCAGTGGGACTTTCGTCCTGAAGGGCGAGGATGGAACCTCACGTTCCGTGGGGATCCCGTTGTGCGGATGTGCCGGGCTGCGGCTATGCCAGGGGACCTGACGCGAAGCGTGGCGGGACCGACGTCAGGCCTTTGGTGAAGGCAAAGGGCCGTGCCGGGCCGGCAGGGGTCGGCGGGGACCCGACGACAGGGCCCGGTGGCGCCGACGGGTGGCGAGCCCGGACCGGTGCAGGGCCCGGGCGGCGGCGAGGTCAGCGGCACCGGGCCCGTGCCCGTCGAGACCGGGCACCTCGAGCACCGCCGGCAGCGCCTGCAGGTCCGGGTGGCTGAGAAGCGCGCGGAAGGGCCGGGGCCCGATCGTCCCCCGGCCGATGTTCTCGTGCCGGTCCCGGTTTGCGCCGAGGGGCACCTTCGAGTCGTTCACGTGCAGGGCGCGGACCGTCGCGAGACCGAACGCCGCATCGAGGGCGCCGACGACGTCGTCGGCCTGCTCGTAGGTGGCGTAGGCGACGCCGCTCGCCCACAGGTGCTGGGTGTCGATGCAGATGCCGACCCGGGCGTCGTCGGTCTCCTCGAGCAGTGCGGCGAGCTCGGCGAAGTCCCGGCCGATGGTGTCTCCGGCCCCGGCCGTGTTCTCGAAGAGCAGCCCGCAGACGCCGTCGCCGTCCATGACGGGGTGCGCCGCGGCGTCGTCGAGCGCGTGACGCACGACGCTCCCGATGCGACGGAGTGCGGCGGCCGGTTCCACACCGCGGTGGCTCCCGGGGTGGAGTACCAGTGCCGACGCGCCGAGGGCGGTGGCAGCCCGCAGATTGGCCACGAGCGAAGCCCGGGACTTGGCCCGGACGGCCGGATCGGGGCTGACCACGTTGACGAGGTAGGGGGCATGGCACAACGTCTCGGTGACGGTCGTGCTCGATGCCGCGCCCTCGCGATAGGCGGCGAAGTCGTCGGCCGTCCGCTCCGGGATCCGCCACTGGCGATTGCTCTGGACGAAGAGCTGCGCCACCTCGGCGTGCATCGCCTCGGCACGACCGAGAGCGGCGACGAATCCTCCGGCTTGGCGTATCTGAGCCCCGAAGCGCACGGGTCGACCGTATCGGTGGTTCTTTCCGGCTCCGGTCGGGGTCCCGACCGATGAGCTGCCGGATACGAACGGCTGCTCAGACGAACGGAGCTGCGTCCCCGCCGTCGGTGACGGTCACCCCGGCAGCCTGCAGCGCGGCGGCGAAGGCATCGGGGTCGTCCGGCGTGACGAACGGCTTCACCCTCCGGCCGGCGTCGACCACGAAGGCGATGTCCTTGGTCGGACGCCGGGGGTCGAGGTTGGCCCAGTAG
>DASRBM010000170.1:0-2751 GCA_035653635.1 Acidimicrobiales bacterium
CACCCGAGGAGAACCGGACGGCCGGCTCCTCGGTGGGCGGGGCGCCTCGCCGCACTGGGGCTGGCCGCCGCCGGCCTCGTCGGGGCCACCCTGCCCGCGGCCGCACCGGCCTCGGCCGGGCTGCTCGGAACGCAGCCGTACATCGTGAGCGACAGCAACGGGGTCGGCTCTGCCCTCGCCGCCAGTGTGGTCACGAGCGTCGGTGGCCAGGTCCTTCAGCCGCTCGACATCTCGAACGCGGTGCTCGCCAACCTGACCTCGCTCGAGGTGACGCTGCTGCAGGCCGTGCCCGGCGTCACCGTGACGCCCGACGTCACCGTGTACGTCCAGAGCTCCGGATCGTCGTCGCACCCCGGCTCCGACGCCTTCCTCCAGGAGTCCCAGGCCACGAA
Organism: Acidimicrobiales bacterium; assembly: GCA_035653635.1. Lineage (GTDB taxonomy): Bacteria > Actinomycetota > Acidimicrobiia > Acidimicrobiales > UBA8190 > DASRBM01. Next base: position 393 of record DASRBM010000170.1, read on the forward strand.
CACGTGGACCACCGGTGACACCGGCGCCGGCGTCAACGTCGCCGTCCTCGACACCGGCATCGACCCGCTGCCCGACTTCGCCGGCCGCCTCGTCGGCGGAGTCGACCTGTCGGGTGGGGGCAACCCCTTCAACGACCAGTACGGGCACGGCACCTTCGTGGCCGGCCTGGTGGCCGGCAACGGCGCCTCCTCCAACGGCAAGTACATGGGCGAGGCCCCGGGCGCAGGCCTCGTGGCCGTGAAGGTGGCCGGTTCCACCGGTACCACCGACCTCGCCACCATCATCGCCGGCGTCGGCTGGACCGTGGCCAACGAGGCCGCCCTGCACATCGGCGTCCTCAACATGTCGCTCGGCTACCAGCCGATCGCGTCGACGGCCGTCGACCCGCTCGACTTCGCCGTGGAGCAGGCCTGGCGCGCCGGCATCGTCGTCGTCACGTCGGCCGGCAACGCCGGACCGTTCAACGGCACCATCGTGTCGCCCGGTGACGACCCCCTCGTCATCACGACCGGCGCCCTCGACGACATGGGCACGCCGAGCACGGCCGACGACCAGATGGCGCCCTTCTCGAGCGTGGGCCCGACCAGTCCCGACGGCTGGTTCAAGCCCGACCTGGTCGCCTCGGGCCGCTCCGTCATCAGTCTGCGGGCGGCGGGTTCGACCGTCGACACGACGTATCCGAGTGCCCGCGTCGGCACCGGCAACTTCGTGGGATCGGGCACCTCGTTCAGCGCCGCGATCATGAGCGGCGCGGCCGCCCTGCTGCTCGCGGCCCACCCCGGGTACCTGCCCAACGACGTGAAGTCGGCGCTGCTGCAGTCGACGACGCCCGGGCCGGTCGGCAATCCCTTCGTGGACGGCCACGGCGCGCTCGACGTGGCCGCGGCCGTGTCGGCCACGCCGGTAGCTCTGTCGCAGCCGGTCGCCGGGGTGCCCGTCGCCATGGGCACGACGGTGCTGCTCCAGAACACCTGGGCCGAGTCGGCGTGGAACCCGGGCAACTGGCAGAGCGTCGCTTGGAACTCGGTCGCCTGGAACGGCTCCTCGTGGAGCGGCGTGTCGGGCAACTCGGTCGCCTGGAACGGGTCCGTGTGGAATTCCGTGGCCTGGAACGGCAACGCCTGGAACTCGGTCGCATGGAACGGTGCCGGTTGGAACTCCGTGGCCTGGAACGGGTCGTCGTGGAACTCGGTCGCCTGGAACGGATCCTCGTGGAACGGCGCGGCCTGGAACTCGGTCGCCTGGAACGGGTCTTCGTGGAACTGAGCGCACCGGTACCCGTGTCGGCCACGGCGGTGGTGGCGCCGGCTCGCCCACGCACACCGTCGCCGGTGATCGCCGTGGTCACCGGGGCGGTCGCCGCCGGGCTCGCCGTGTTGACGGTGACGGGCCACGTGCTGGCGGCGCGGTCGCTGCCCACCGCGCACCAGTGGACGGTGCTCGCCGTGTTCGGTGTGCTGCTCGTGGCCAGCTGGTCGTGGCCGCTCATGATCCTCGTGGGCGACGAGAGCGAAGCCGTCCACATCGACGAGTACTTCGTCATCGTCATGCTGCTGCTGGCGCCGCCGGCGACCATGGTGGCGACCTTCGCGGTGGCGACGGTCGCCGGTCAGATCATCCGGCGCAGGCCGCTGCTCAAGTCCGCCTTCAACGTGGGCCAGGAGGTCGTGTCGGCCGGCGTGGCCGCACTCACCTTCCATTTCCTGTCGCCCGGATCGGCCGGCGTCAGCTACGCGGCGCTGGCGGCCGCCATCCTCGCCGCCACCACCTTCCTGGTGGTGAACAACGCGCTCGTCGGGGCCGTGCTGGCGGCCACCGGCGCGCCGTGGCGCCAGGCGCTCACGAGCGGCATGGACATCCGCATCGCCTTCAACGTGGGCAGCGTGGCCGTGGCCTGCACCACCGCCGTCCTCGCATCGGTGGCGCCCGACTTCCTGCCCGTGGCGGTGATCCCGCCGGTCATCCTGCGCCGGGTCCTCGCCGACCAGTTCGAGGCGCGGCGCGACCGGGCCCGGGTCCGGGGCCTGTTCGCGGCCACGTTGGAGGCGAACCGGTCCATGGGCGACGCCGAGGTCACCGACGCGCTCCTGCACGCGGCGCGCGAGCTGCTGCGGTGCACCCACGCCGCCATCACCGACCGGGCGGAGGTCGACGGGGGGCTGTCGGCCCGCCTGCCCCTTCCCGACCAGCACCGGTGGCTGGCCGTGTGGGGCCGGAGCCGGACCGAGCCCTTCGACGACTCGGACCGCCAGCTCCTCGACGCGCTGGCCGCCGTCGCCACCGGCGCGCTGAGCAACGCCTGGCTGTACCAGGAGGGCCAGGCCCATCGCGAGCGCCTCGCCACCATCACCGCCTCCA
>DASRBM010000171.1:0-3290 GCA_035653635.1 Acidimicrobiales bacterium
GGGGGAGGCTGATCGGTCATGACCGTGAGGCCGGGGGACGCGTGGTGAAGGGGCCGATCCAGCGTGTGGCCGAGGTCCGCGCCTCTTGGGAGCGCAGCCGGCACGTCGAGATCCCGCCCGCCGTGGCGCCCGCCGCTGCGCAGCCCGGCGGTCTGCGCATCGCCTACCTCGTGTACCGGGGGAACCCTCGCTGCGGCGGGCAGGGGGTCTACACCCGCCATCTCGCCCGCGAGCTCGTGGCCATGGGCCACAGCGTGGAGGTCTTCGCCGGCCAACCGTGGCCTGTGCTCGACGAGGGCGTGGGCTTCACGCCCGTTCCCGGGCTCGACCTCTACCGCGACCCCGATCCGTTCCGGGTGCCGCACCCGCGCGAGTTCCACTCCTCGATCGACCTGCTCGAGTTCGCCATCATGTGCACGGCCGGCTTCCCCGAGCCCCGCACGTTCTCGTTACGGGTCCGACGGCTGCTCGCCGAACGGCGCGACCGCTACGACATCGTCCACGACAACCAGTGCCTGGGCTCGGGCCTGCTCGGCATGATGGACGACGGCTGGCCGCTGCTCACGACCCTGCACCATCCGATCACCGTCGACCGCGAGCTGGCGCTGGCCAAGGCCGAGAACGCCTACCGCCGCTTCACCCAGCGCCGCTGGTTCGGGTTCCTCGGCATGCAGAAGCGCGTGGCCGCCCGCCTGCCGCGGGTGGTCACCGTGTCGGAGTCGTCGAAGACCGACATCTCGGCCCAGATGGGTGTGCCGCTCGAGCGCATGACCGTCGTGCCCGTCGGGGTCGACCACACCGTGTTCCGGCCGCGCGACGAGGTGCGGCGGGTGCCGGGGCGCATCATGGTCACGTCGTCGAGCGACGTGCCCATGAAGGGTCTCGTCCCCCTGCTCGAGGCGGTGGCCAAGCTGCGCACCGAGCGCGACGTCGAGGTCGTCGTCATCGGCCGGCCCACCGAGGGCGGCCGCGTGGCCCGGACCATCGAGCGGCTCGGGCTCGGGCCCGTGGTGCGCTGTGTGTCGGGCATCACCGACGACGAGCTCGCCTGCCTGTACGCCGAGGCCCAGGTGGCGGTGGTGCCGTCGCTGTACGAGGGGTTCTCGCTGCCGGCCATCGAGGCCATGGCCTGCGGGGTCCCGCTCGTGGCGACGACCGGCGGCGCCCTCCCCGAGGTGGTCGGCACCGACGGCGACACCGGGCTGCTCGTCGAACCGGACGATCCCGAGGCGCTGGCGGCGGGCATCCGACGCATCCTCGACGACGACGAGCTGGCCCGGCGCCTGGGCGAAGGCGGCCGGCGCCGCGTCCTCGGGCGGTACACGTGGGCCGCCACGGCCGAGGGGACCGCCGAGCAGTACCGCCTGGTGCTCGAGGAGCACGCGGCGCGCACCGCGCCGGCCACCACCGGCGACCGGGCCGCGGCGGGCCGGTGAAGGCGACGCGCTGATGCTCACCGTCGACTACGACCGGCTCGGCGTCGCCCGCGGCGAGCGCCTGCTCGACCTCGGCTGCGGCGGGGGCCGCCACGCCTTCGAGGCCGCCCGGCGCGGGGCCCGGGTCGTCGCCCTCGACGCCCAGGCCGAGGAGGTCGCCCAGGTCCGGGCGACCATCGGCGCCATGGTCGACGCCGGTGAGGTCGGCTCCGACGACGAGGCCGGCGTGGTCCAGGGAAACGCCCTGCGCCTGCCGTTCGCCGACGGGTCCTTCGACCGCGTCATCGCGGCGGAGGTGCTCGAACACATCCCCGACGACGAGGCCGCCATGGCCGAGCTGGCCCGGGTGCTGCGCCCGGGCGGCACCATGGCGGTGACGGTGCCGCGCTTCGGACCCGAGGCCGTCAATTGGGCCCTGTCGGACGAGTACCACAACGTGCCCGGCGGCCATGTGCGGATCTACCGGCGCTCGAGCCTGCTCGGCCGGCTGCGCCGCACCGGCCTGCGGCCGTTCGGCAGCCATCACGCCCACGCGCTCCACTCGCCCTACTGGTGGCTGCGGTGCCTCGTCGGGCCCAAGCGCGACGACCACCTGCTCGTGCGCCAGTACCACCGCCTGCTCGTGTGGGACATCACCTCTGCGCCTCGTCTCACGCGCACGACCGAGCGGCTGCTCAACCCGCTGCTCGGCAAGAGTCTCGTCGTCTACCTGGAGAAGCCGGCATGAAGCCTGTCGACCACCAGACCGCCGGCGCCTTCACGCGCCGGGCCGCCCTCGCGCCGCCGCCGGCGTCGCTCCCCGAGATCGCGGGCGTGCTCAGTGCGTCGGAGGTGCTGGCCACGGCCGAGTCGATCGCCGCCGTCCAGCGGCCCGACGGCATGATCCCGTGGTTCGAAGGCGGCCACTGCGACCCGTGGAACCACATCGAGGCGGCCATGGCCCTGAGCGTGGCCGGGCTCCACGGCGCGGCCCAACGTGCCTACGAGTGGCTCGACGACACCCAGCTGCCCGACGGGTCGTGGTTCAACTACTACCTGGCCGGTTCGGGCGTGAAGGATCCCCGCCTCGACACCAACGTGTGCGCGTATGTCGCCACCGGCGCCTGGCACAACTACCGGATCACCGGCGACGTCGGGATGCTCAACGCCATGTGGCCCATGGTGGAGAAAGCCGTCATGTTCGTGCTGCGGTGGCAGACCGAGGACGGCGCCATCCTCTGGTGCGTCGACCCCGACGGCCACCCCGGGCGCTACCCGCTGCTCACCGGGTCGAGCTCCATCTACCACGCCCTGCGCTGCGCGGTGGCCATCGGCGAGACGCTCGGCTTCGAGCGCCCGGACTGGGAGCTCGCCGCCGGTCGCCTGGCGCACGCCATCGCCCACCGTCCGCACGTGTTCGAGCCCAAGGCCGAGTTCGCCATGGACTGGTACTACCCGGTCCTCGCCGGCGCGCTGAGCATGCCGGCGGCGGAGGCCCGCATCGACGCCTGGTGGGACACCTTCGTCATGGACGGCCTCGGGGTGCGCTGCGTGTCCACCGGTCCCTGGGTGACGGCGGCGGAGACGGCCGAGTGCGCGCTGTCGCTCGACGCCCTCGGCCGGCGCGAACAGGCGGTGGAGCTCGTCACCTGGGCCCAGGCCCACCGCTGTGACGACGGCTCCTACCTGACGGGGCTCGTGTATCCGGAGGAGGTCACCTTCCCGCTCGGGGAGCGCACCACCTACACGGCCGCCGCCATCGTCCTCGCCGCCGACGCCCTGTCGGACGCCACGCCGGGCGCGGGGCTCTTCCGGGGCGAATTGCTGCCGGACTCGCTCGACCTCACCGAGCCCCGGCGGGCGGCGCCACCCGCC
>DASRBM010000172.1:0-5252 GCA_035653635.1 Acidimicrobiales bacterium
AGCCGGGTGCGGTGATCGTGGACGTCGCGGTGGACCAGGGCGGCTGTGTGGCGACCACGACGGAGACGACCCACGACCGTCCGGTCGTCGAACGCCACGGGGTGCTGCACTACGGGGTGGGCAACATGCCGGCCGCCGTGCCCCACACGTCCACCTACGCGCTGACCAACGCCACCATCCCCTACGTCGTCGACCTCGCGTCGCTCGGGGTGCGCGCTGCGGTCACCGAGGACGCCGCCCTGCGGTCGGGACTGGCCACGATCGCCGGCGCGGTGGCCAACCCGACCACGGCGGAGGCCCTCGGACTGCCCGTCGGCCACGTGGAGGACGCCTTCAGCTGAACGGCGTCGCCGACGGCTGGGACCCGGCACTGCGCAGGCGGGGCGGGGTGCGCTCCCACCACCCGCCCGTCACGCGCACCCGGCCGGCCGCCGCCAGCTGCTCGAGGGCGAGTGCCACCTGGGCGAAGCCCAGTCCGGTGCGCCGCGCCAGGTCGTCCGCCGTGAGGGGCTCGCCTCCGAACGCCCCGAGCACCGCCTGCGCGTCGGCCCCGGTGTGCACGGCGGCTGTGCGGGGACGACGGGCGGGTGGCACCGTCCGGGACAGGCCCAGGAGGGCGAGCACGTCGGCACCGTCGCGCACACAGGATGCGCCCGCTGCCAACAGCGCATTGGTCCCGGCCGCCGCCGGATTCGCCAGCGAACCCGGAACAGCGGCCACGGGCACGCCCCGACGCCGGGCGGCCCGCACCGTGTACCAGGCGCCGCCCGACTCGTGCGCCTCCACCACGACGACGAGGTTGGCCAGGGCGGCCATGATGCGGTTGCGCGAGGCGAATCGCCATCGCGCCCCCATGGTGCCCGGTGCCTGTTCCGACAGCACGAGCCCACGCAGGGCGACGGCGTCGCACACGCGGCGCTGCGCCGAGGTCATGAACGCGTCGTGGGGCGATCCCAGCACGGCCACCGGCGACGCGCCGGTGGCGCGTAACGTCCCGAGATGGGCGGCAAGATCGATGCCGAGCGCGAGGCCAGATACGACGTGCACCCCGTGCGCCGCGAGCTCCTCGCCGATGACACCCGCCACCTGGCGCCCGGCGACGCCGGCGCTGCGGGTACCGACGACGGCGACGGCCGGGCCGCCTGCGAGAGCGGCCGGCCGGCCGGACCCGAAGAGCACCGCGGGTGCCTCGGGGTCCTGCGCCAGGGCGGCGGGATAGCCGGGGCCGTTGCGCAACAGGACGAACAGGCCTCGCGCCGCGCAGCGCCGGGCCACCGTTTGGAGCAGCTCCGGGCGCGCCGCGGCGCGGAGCGCACCGTTGCCGTCTTCGGGATGGTCGCCCGTCTGCAGCGCCGCCCAGGCGTCCACCGGTTCCCACCCGTCGAGCAGGCGTCGGAGGCGGGCCGGCGACACCCCGAGCGCGGCCAGGGCAGCGGCCGCCCGTTCGTCGTCGGACAGCACCGGTGACGGCGGTGGCCCCGCCGAGGAGGACGGCGTCACAGGACACCGTCGCTGTGCGTGAGCCCGCGCCGGGCGCTGCGGAGGTGGAGCGCCTCGGCCACGTGCTCCTCGCAGAGCGCACCGTCGTGCCCGCTGAGATCGGCCACCGTCCTCGCCACCCGCCAGACGCGGTGCACGCCGCGCGCCGAGAGCGCGCCGGTGGCCAGATGATGCTCGAGAAGAGCGGTGCCGGAGGGCGACAACGGAGCCCTGGTGCGCAGCACCTCGGGCTCGAGCGCCGCGTTGCAGCGCACGCCGCGGCCGGCGGCGACGGCGCGGGCAGCGGCCACCCGCTCCGCGACGGCGGCGGTCGTCTCCCCCGGCGCGCCACGCAGGACGTCCCCGGCGTCGGGCCGGGCCAGGACGACCGAAAGGTCGAATCGGTCGAGCAGCGGCCCTGACAGCCTGCGCTCGTAGCGGGCACGGGCGCTGTCGGTGCAGCGACAGGCGCCGGGGACGGTCCCCTCGCCGCACGGGCAGGGATTCATGGCGGCGACGAGGAGGAAGCGGGCCGGCAGCTCGGCCACCGCCCGAGCCCGGGTCACCCGGACGACCCCTTCCTCGAGCGGCTGGCGCAGCGCGTCGAGGACGGTGGTCGAGAACTCGCCGAGCTCGTCGAGGAACAGCACGCCTCCATGGGCCAGGCTCACCTCACCCGGACGCATCCATGAGGAGCCGCCGCCGACGAGCGCCACGTCGGTGGCGCCGTGATGAGGTGCCCGCAGCGGTGGCCGGCCGGCCAGAACGGCCTCGACCGGCGCCCCGGCGGCGGAGTGGACACGGAGCACCTGCACGATCTCCTCGTCCCCGAGCGGAGGCAACAACCCCACGAGCCTGCTCGCCAGCATGGTCTTGCCCGAACCCGGAGGGCCGACGAAGAGGAGGTGATGACCACCGGCCGCCGCCACCTCGAGGGCACGTCGCCCGACCCACTGCCCCCGTACGTCGGTCAGGTCCGCCGGCGGAACGGGCGGCAGCTGGAACGGCGGCGGCGGATCGGGCCACCTGCCGCGACCCGTCAACGCCGCACACAACTCGCCGAGCGTGCGCGCCCCGCGCACCGTCGGCGCCGCCAGTCGCGCCTCGTTGACGCTTGCATGGGGGACGACCGGCACCTGGCCGGGCGCCACCGCGTCGGCCATGGGGATGACGCCGGGCACCGCCCGCAGCGATCCGTCGAGCCCGAGCTCGCCGAAGAAGGCGAACCGCTCCACATGGCGCGGCGACAGGGCGTTGTTGGCGACGAGGATGCCGATGGCGATGGGCAGGTCGAGCCCGGCCCCGTTCTTGCGCACGCCCGACGGCGCCAGGTTCACTGTCACCCGGTTCTGCGGCCAGGCCAGCCCGGCCGACAGCACCGCAGCCCGCACCCTGTCGCGCGCCTCGCGCACGGCGGTGTCGGGGAGTCCCACGACGGTGAGGGCGGGGAGTCCGGTGGATATGTGCACCTCGACCTGTACGGGTCGTCCCTCCACCCCGTGCAGGGTGGCCGATGCGACGCTCGCGATCACGGCGTTTCCTCCAAGACGACGGCGGACCATGCGGTCCGGTATGTCGGGAAGGGCCGTGGGGATACGCGTCGGCCACTCGAGACGCGACCAGGACCCTACCGAGAGGCTGTGACGGTCCGGGTGCGGGCGTGCGTCATGGGCAACTGCGCCCGCGCAACCACACGGTCGGCGTGGCGTACCGCATTGCTACGGTGACCGGATGGCCCGTCTCGTCGCCGACGTGGCACCGCTGCGCCGGTACCGGGACTTCCGCCTGCTGTGGTATGGCCAGACGGTCTCGAGCATGGGCAGTCAGCTCACCGTCGTCGGCGTCTCCTACCAGGCCTATCGGCTCACCCACTCGACGTTCATGGTGGGGCTCATCAGCCTGGTGGAGCTGCTCCCGCTCATCGTCGGCTCCCTCGGCGGAGGGCCGGTGATCGACGCCACCGACCGCCGGCGGGTGATCCTCGTCGCCCAGGTGTGCATGGCGCTGTGCAGCGTGGGACTGGCCGCCAACGCCCTGCTCCCCCACCCTGCGCTGTGGCCGCTGTTCGCCTGCGCGGCGGGCTCGGCGCTCTTCCAGGGGGTCAACTATCCGGCACGACGGGCGGCACTGACGATGGTGGTGCCGGCGGCCGACATGACTGCCGCCCTCGCGCTGCAGGCCGTCGTGTTCCAGTGGGCTTTCGTGGTCGGCCCATCGGTCGCCGGTCTGCTCATCGGTTCGGCCGGTCTCGGCGCCGTCTATCTCATCGACGTCGGCACCTTCGTGGCGTCGACGTTGTGGGCCCTGCGCCTGCCGGCGTTGCGCCCGAGCGGCGGCGGCACGCCGGCCGACCTCCGCTCTCTCGTCGAGGGTTGGCGGCATCTGCGCGGGCAACGCCTCCTGGCGGCGACGTTCTGGATCGACCTCGACGCCATGATCTTCGGCATGCCCCGTGCCGTCTTCCCCGCCATCGGCACCGGCCTCTACCACGGCGGCGCAGGCGTGGTCGGCCTCCTCTACGCCGCGCCCGGTGTCGGGGGTGTCGTCGGTTCCATGTTGAGCGGCTGGGTGGGTCGCGTGCGCCACCAGGGTCGGGCCGTGGTCGTGTCGGTGTGCGTGTGGGGCGGTGCCGTGGCCGCCTTCGGTGTCGTACCGGCGCTGTGGGCCGGGCTCGTACTCCTCGCCGTGGCCGGCGCGGCGGACGTCGTGTCTGCGGTGTTCCGCCAAGCCGTGCTCCAGGACACCGTCCCCGAGCGGCTGCAGGGCCGGCTGTCGGGCGCGTTCTTCGCCGTGGTGGCGGGCGGCCCCCGACTCGGCGACGCCGAGACGGGGGCGGCGGCGGCCCTCGCGGGCCCGCAAGTCGCGGTGTGGTCGGGCGGGCTCGCCTGCCTGGCCGGCGTGGCCCTGCTCGTGTGGCGCGTCCCCGAGCTCTGGCGCAGCGCCGCCCGGCCGCCGACCGGAGACCAGCTCGCTGCCGTCGAGACCGGCGGCGTGATCGAGGGAACGGCCGAGCTGTCAGAAGGCGAGGCCGTGTAGCAGGAGCCCCCGCCGGGACGGGGATCCACAGCGTCCGGGCTCGGTTCCGGAGCCGGTACGGTGACCCGGTAGCGCCGAGCCAGGAGGAGCCGTCCGTCGTGACCGTCGAAGAGATGCCATCGCTCGAGATCCCGGCCGAGGTCTTCACCGCCGTGCCCGAGTACGAAGGCGGCGACCACGCGGTGGTGGTGGTCGACTTCCAGGGCGTCGTCCTCGGAATCAACGGGCCGGCCGAGGCGCTCTTCGGCATGGGCAGCGACGACATCGCCGGCGAATTCGTCGAGATGCTCGTCCCCTCGGACCGGCGCTGGGGCCATCAGGCCTACCGGCGCGGCTACCAGGTCGAGCCCCGCGACCGCGAGATGGACCCCGGTCTCTACCCGGAAGCGGAGACGGCGGAGGGCGAGCTCGTCCCCATCCACGTCCGGCTCCAGCCGGTGACGGTGGGCGGCCGTCTCTATGTCGCCGCCCACGTCACCCGCGACGACTCGCCCCGTCCCGAGCACTGAGCCGCCGCGACCCGCCGACGCCGGTGGCCGCGACGGGCAGGCGGGTGACCGGGAGCGAGGCCTACAACGACGCGCAGGCGGCGACGGCCGCGCGTGCCGCGGTACGCGCGGCACCGGCCGAGTCGCGTGCCAGGCGCACGAGCGGCCGCAGTCGGCGGGGATCACCGGCCATGTAGCGCAGCGTGCGACCGAGATGGACGCTGCCGTCCGTCTCGAGCAGCTCGAACA
>DASRBM010000173.1:0-7337 GCA_035653635.1 Acidimicrobiales bacterium
GGCGCTGAGGATGTGCCCTGGCCGTGTAACGCCGACAACAAGTACATCGTGCACTTCCCCGAGACGCGGGAGATCTGGTCCTTCGGCTCGGGTTACGGCGGAAACGCGCTACTGGGCAAGAAGTGCTTCGCGCTGCGGATCGCCTCGGCCATGGCCCGCGACGAGGGTTGGCTGGCCGAGCACATGCTGATCCTCAAGCTCACCTCCCCCGAAGGCGAGTCGAAGTACATCGCGGGCGCGTTCCCGAGCGCCTGCGGCAAGACCAACACCTCGATGATGATCCCCTCGCTGAAAGGCTGGAAGGTGGAGACGATCGGCGATGACATCGCCTGGATGAAATTCGGCGAGGACGGGCGCCTGTACGCCGTCAATCCCGAGGCCGGATTCTTCGGCGTCGCCCCCGGCACCAGCGAGCGGACCAACCCCAACGCGGTCAAGATGCTCAGCCGCGACGCCGTGTTCACAAACTGCGCGCAGACCGACGGCGGCGACGTCTGGTGGGAGGGGATGGCCGACGAGCCCCCGGGCCACCTGATCGACTGGCGCGGCAACGACTGGACGCCCGAGAGCGACACTCCCGCGGCACACCCGAACGCCCGATTCACCGTTCCGGCCTCACAGAACCCCGCCTGCGCGCCGGAGTGGGAGGACCCTGCCGGCGTGCCGATCTCGGCCGTGCTGTTCGGCGGGCGCCGGCGCACGACCGTGCCGCTCGTGACCGAGGCCTACGACTGGCGCCAGGGCGTCTTCCTCGGATCGATCATGTCGTCGGAGACCACTGCGGCCGCGGCCGGCGCGGTCGGGACGCTCCGGCGCGACCCCTTCGCCATGCTCCCCTTCTGCGGTTACAACATGGCCGACTACTTCGCCCACTGGCTGCGCATGGGCAAGTCGGTCGACGCCGACAAGCTGCCGCGCCTCTACTACGTCAACTGGTTCCGGCGCGACGCCGACGGCCGCTTCCTCTGGCCCGGCTACGGCGAGAACTCAAGGGTGCTCGCCTGGATCGTCGAGCGCACCATGGGACGCGGCGACGCGATGGAGACGCCCATCGGCCTGGTGCCGACGCTGACGGCCCTCGACCGCACCGGTCTCGACGTGACCGACGAGCAGATGGAGCAGTTGCTGCGGGTGGACGTCGAGGAGTGGCGGGCCGAGCTTCCGCTCGTGGCCGAGCACTATGCCCGCTTCGGGGACCGCCTGCCGGCCGAGCTCGGCACCGAGCTCGACGCGCTGGCCCAGCGTCTGGCCTGATCTCCTCCTACGATGGCGGCGAGGCCCGGCGCGGGCCTCGCCGACTCTCGTGCAGTCCACACCCGGGGAGGACCCATGGCCGTCGTCGCCTATGTGCTGATCCAGACCGAAGTCGGCAAGGCCGCCAATGTCGCCAGTCAGGTCGGCGCCATCGACGGCGTGATCTCGGCCGAGGACGTCACCGGCCCCTACGACGTCATCGTGCGAGCCGAAGCCGGATCGGTCGACGAGCTCGGGCGCATGGTGGTGAGCCACATCCAGCTCATCGAAGGCATCACCCGCACCGTCACGTGTCCGGTGGTCAACCTCTGAGCTGAGCTCCGGCTCAGTCGATGGCGCCGGCCGCCCGCAGCTCGGTCCGGCGGTCGTCGGAGACCCCCCAGGCGGCGAGGGCGGTGTCCGTGTCCTGTCCGGCGACCGGCGGCGGGCTCTGCACGGCGCCGGGCGTGCGGCTGAAGCGCGGCGCCGGGCCGGGCTGCACCACGCCGGCCACGTCGACGAACGTGCCCCGAGCGGCGTTGTGCGGGTGGTGGTGGGCCTCCCACGGCGACAGCACCGGGGCGCCACAGGCGTCGGTGCCCTCGAACAGCGCCGTCCACTCGTCGCGGGTCTTCGTCCGGAAGATGTCGGCGAAGCGCTTCTTCATGGCCGGCCACTGCGCCCGGTCCTGCTGGGCCGGCAGGTCCTCCCCCTCCAGGCCGAGCACCCGCAGCAACTCGGCGTAGAACTGCGCCTCGATGGCGCCGACGGAGAACCACTTGCCGTCCTTCGTCTCGTAGACCTCGTAGAAATGGGCGCCCGTGTCGAGGATGTTCACGCCCCGTTCCTCGAGCCACCAGCCGAGCTGGTGGAAGGCGTAGGTCATGGTCATGAGCGACGCCGATCCGTCCACCATGGCGGCGTCGACGACCTGGCCCTGTCCCGAGCGTCGGGCCTCGAGCATGGCGGCCATGAGCCCGAAGGCGAGCAGCATGCCGCCACCGCCGAAGTCGCCGACGAGGTTGATCGGCGGCACCGGCGGCTCGTCGGCCCGCCCGACCGACCACAAGGCGCCCGACAGGGCGATGTAGTTGATGTCGTGGCCGGCCATCTGGGCCATGGGACCGTCCTGGCCCCATCCCGTCATCCGTCCGTAGACGAGACGCGGATTGCGCCCCAGACAGGCGTCGGGCCCGAGACCGAGCCGCTCGGCCACACCGGGCCGCCATCCCTCGACGAGCGCGTCGGCCTGGGACACGAGGTCGAGCACGAGGGCGACACCGTCGGGGTGCTTCAGGTTCACCGCCACCGACGGGCGGCTGCGGTTGAGGATGTCCCAGTGGACGCCTGATGCCGGCGGCGTCGGTGAGCCCGTGGCCCGGTCCACCCGGATGACGTCGGCCCCGGCGTCGGCCAGGAGCATGCACGTGTAGGGCCCCGGCCCGATGCCGGCCAACTCGACGACCCGTACGCCCGACAGGGGCCCGCTCATGCTCGTCCTTTCGATCCGCCGAGGGCAGGGTCGCCCTCGCGCGCGTTGGCCACGACGAGGGCCACGACCTCCGGCCACACCCCGGGCGGCATCTCGTGACCCATATCGGCGATGGTGACGAGCCGCGCACCGGCGATGGCCGCTGCCGTCGCCTCCCCGCCGCTCGGCTGCACCAGCGTGTCCACCACGCCGTGGATGACGACGGTCGGCGCCGTGATCGACGCCAGAGCCGCGGTCCGGTCGCCCGACGCCACGATGGCCATGAGCTGACGGCCGGTGCCGCGTGGATGGACGCCGTGGTCGTAGACCCGCTCGAAGGTGCGTCGCCGCCACTGCTCGTCCACCAGCGCGCCGCGCGATCCGATCACCTTCTGGTTGGCGAGCTCGTGAGCCACGAAGCCGTCACGGTCCTCGGGCGCCTTCGTGGTCAGGAGGGCACCGGCTTCGGGTGTGGGCTCTCCCACGTGCCGCGCGCCGGTGGTGGACATGATCGAGCACAGGCTGCGCACCGTCGAGGGATGGCGTACCGCCACCATCTGGGCGATCATCCCGCCCATCGAGGTCCCGACCAGGTGGGCCGAGTCGATGCCGAGCGCCCGCAGCAACGCAGCCGTGTCGTCGGCCATGTCGTCGAGGGTGTAGGTGACGACGGAGCGGTCCTTGCGCAGGGCCGCTGCCAGATCGAACCGGGGGGCGTCGTCGAGGATGGTCGAGCGGCCACAGTCCCGGTTGCAGAAGCGCAGCACGCGAAAGCCCTCAGCGCGCAGGAGATCGAGGAACTCGGGGTCCCAACCGACGTGCGAGCGGCCGAGACCGCTCACGAGCACGAGGACGGGCCCGTCCCCCTCATCGAGCTCATAGCAGAGCTCCACGGCCCCGGTGTCGACGCGGTTCACGGCCCGGATGCTGTCCTCCACCGGCACGAAGGGTCAAACCGTGCCGTCCGTATCCCCGGTGGTGCAGGCTGGCATGGTGCGCGCCACGGCGTTCAGTCCCGGCCGGGTGAACCTCATCGGGGACCACACCGACTACAACGAGGGCCTCGCCCTGCCGATGGCGGTGGATCTCGGCACCACGGTCACCTACGACCCCGAGCCGGGCTTCCGGCTCGTTGGCCGGTCGACGGCGGAGCCCGAGCTCGCCGACATCGACGTCCACGTCCCGCTCGATCCCGAAGTGCTCGCCGCAATCGAGCCGCGTTGGGCGCGGCTGGTGGCGGCCGTCGTGGCCGTGAGCCGCCCGACCTCGGGCGGACGGGTGCAGGTGGACACCACGCTCCCGATCGGCGCCGGTCTCGCCTCGAGCGCGGCGCTCGAGGTGGCGCTCGCCTTGGCGCTCGGCTTCGAGGCCGTTCCCGTCGTCATGGCCAGGGCGTGCCAGCGGGCCGAGCAGGCCGCCACCGGGGTGCCCACGGGCTGCATGGACCAGCTGGTCGCCGCAGCCGCGGTGGAGGGCAGCGCCCTGTTCGTGGACTTCTCCGACCTGTCGTCGCGGCCCGTGCCGGTGCCCGCCGGCGCCGACGTCGTGGTCGTCCACAGCGGCGAGCGCCGGACGCTGCAGACCACCGCTTACGCGGCCCGGCGGGCGGAGTGCGAGGCGGCCGCCCACCGGATCGGGCCTCTCGGCCGGGCCGGGCCGGACGACCTCGCCGGTGAGGCGGACCCCGCCCTGCGACGCCGCATCCGCCACGTGGTGACCGAGTGCGACCGGGTGCGCTGGTGCGCGGACGCCTTCGCACAGGGCGACCTCGTCGAGGCGGGGCGGCTCATGACGGCGAGCCATCGCAGCCTGGCCGCCGACTTCGACGTGTCGACGCCGACGCTCGACGCCCTCGTCGACCATCTGCTCTCGGTCCCCGGTGTCTACGGGGCCCGTCTCACCGGGGCCGGGTTCGGGGGGTGCGTGGTGGCCCTCGGCGCGCCGGGGAGCGTCGACGTGACGTCCTTCTCGACACCGGCCTGGCGGGTCAGACCGGCGGCCGGCGCCCGCCTCGTGCGCTGACACTCGGGCGCTCGGCGGTCGTGGAGGTCAGAGCCGGTCGATGAGACTCGCCCGCTTCGCCTCGTACTCGGCTTCCGACAACAGGCCCCGCCGGTGCAGCTCGTCGAGCTGGACCAGGCGCTCGGCCACGGAACCCGCGGCGCCGCCCGAGGTCTGCGCGCCGGCCCGCAGTCGGACGGCGGCGGTGCCCGACGGCGGCGTCGCGTCGAACCCAGCGGAGCCGAGGGTGACGGGACTGCCCGGCGGGCGGTCGTCCCCCGGACCTGCGCCGGGCGCGCTCGGCCCCCTGACGGCGATGTTCCTCGTCCGTCGGGTCACCTGCTCCTGCAGCAGCGCCGCAACCGACGCGGGACGGCGCATGTGGTCGAACACGACCACGCCGCGCTCTCCGCCCATCTCGACCATCAGATTGCCGCTGCCGATGACACGCTCGACCAGCGACTGCTGGTACGACACCTCGTTGATCCGCTCGAGGCGGATGTCGAGCCCGCGCCGGCCGAGGATGCCTGAGCGGCGTACGAGCCGCGCGCTCGTCACGACCACGCAGGTGGCCCGGCGGCGCAGGACCCGGGCGGCGAGCCAGAGGGCGCTCAGCGCCAATACCCCGAGGAGGACCCACACGACGTCGACCGGGCCCTGCGGCCACGCGACGACCACGGCCGCCACCGCGCCGGCGGCGACCGCCGGCGCCGGCACGGCCCAGCCGAGCGCCGACCAGTGGGGCCGCAGCTCCGACACGACCTGCTCCCCTTCGGCGAGGAACCGCCGGGGAAAGGCCACGGCTCAGGCGAGCTTGGCCGCGATGGCCCCGGCGCTGCGCAGGACGGCGCCATCGGCGCCTGTCGCGCTGTGGCGCGCGGCGGGGCGCTTCGTCGCCTCGTCGACCATGTCCCCGAGAAGCCGGCCGAAGGGCACCACCGGATCCACCCACAGGTAGCGCGCCAGGGAGCCGGGGATGGTGTTGATCTCGTTGACGAACAGCGCCTCACCGTCCGACAGGAAGTCGATGCGGGCGACGCCGCGCACGTCGACGAGCGCGGCGAGGACACGGGCGTGGCTCCGCAGCTGCTGGGCCACTTCGTCGTTGAGCACCGCCGGGAGCTCTCGAGGAGCGCTCGCCATACCTTCGCCGCCGACGTACTTGTCGGCATACCCGAGGATCTCCGAGGAGGACGTGGACCGCAGCGGACGCTCGATGGCGGACAGGGCGAGCTCGGGCCACGCGCGCACGCCGATGTTCAGGTCGAAGAGATCGGGGCGGTACGGCTCGACCACCGCGCCGCGCCGCAGATGCGGGTTGGCGGCGAGCCGGGCGGTGGCGGTGGCCACGTCTTCGACGACCTCCACCCCGATCGACGAGCCGCCGAAACGCGGCTTCACGATGTAGGGGCGCCCGAAGGGCAGCTCCGTGGTCGTTCCGTCGAGGGCGACGCGCGGGAGGCTGGGCAGTCCGGCGCCGGTCACGACGCCGGCGAAGGCGAGCTTGTCCATGCCGAGGGCGGCACCGGCCACGGTCGGTCCGGTGTAGGCGATGCTCGCGAGGTCGAACGCACCCTGCAGGCTGCCGTCCTCACCGGGACCGCCGTGGCAGCAGTTGACGACGGCGGCGATCTCGAGACGCCGGCTGCGGCCCATCCGGCCCGAGACGGCGAAACCCGGCTCCTCTCCGAGCACGAGGCGCAGCTCCTCCGCGCCGCGCGGGATGCCCTGGAGGAAGTCGGCCGCCTCGAGAGCGGGCGGCAGGCGGAACCAGTCCGAGGTCTTGGCCCAGTACAGGCTGATCACCTCGCGCCCGGCGCTCGCCAGCTCGCGCGCGGCCTGCAGGCCGGTGAGGATGCTGACGTCGTGCTCGGGGGAGGGACCGCCGAAGGCGACGGCGATCGGTTGCTGGTCGGTCAACGACGGGCTCCGGTGACAGGGCAGCGCAGGCTGCGAAACGACGGGGTGCTCAAGGGTAGTGGTCGGGGAGGTCGTTCTCGAAGAGGGCCACGTCGCCCTCCACCAGGTTGTCGCGCACCCAGCCCACGGCGTCCTCGCGGTTGCGGGCGAGGACCACCCGGGGCAGCGCATCGGCCGCAGCGCCCCGCGCCACGGCCTCGTCGTAGGTGCGCGTCACCCCGCGCAGCAGGGCGCGCCGGTTGGTCCGCCCGACGATGACGACGTCGTTCGCTACGGTCGCCGCCTCGGCGGCGAACTCCAGGTTCTCGTCGAACTGCCGGCGACCGAGCTCCACCATGCCGGGGGTCACCACCACACGCCGTCCGGCCGGCGGTGCCAGTCGGACCATGGCGGCGAGCGCGGCACGCGCCCCGGCCGGGTTCGAGTTGTAGGTGTCGTCGAGGACGAGACAGCGGCCCTGTGCGGTGGGGGCCGGCTCCAGCCGGTGGGGCGCAGTGGGCAGGCCCGGGAGCCGCCGGGTGACGATCTCGGGCGACACGCCCAGCTCGAGCGCGACCGCCACCGCGCAGGCCACGTTGGAGGGCCGGGCGTCGACAGCCGCGGTGGTGAGCTTCTCGCCGTGCACCCACAGGCGCAGCTCGCCGTCGGCCTCCTCGACGCAGACGTCGGCGGCACGGTCCACAGCCGACACCCGTAGCACCCGCTTCCCGGC
>DASRBM010000174.1:0-7521 GCA_035653635.1 Acidimicrobiales bacterium
ACTGCATGGTCCCGCGTCCCGGCGCGGGCACCGACGCGTCGGTGACCGAACCCGTGTGTGTCCGGGTCCGGGCCGGGCACGCCCTCACGGGGGGCGCCCTGTCGGCCGTCATCCGCACCTGGGCCGAAGGGGGCGAGCGCGTGTTCGTGGAGCTCGACGTCACCCGGCGCTGCGCGCTGGCCGTGCTCGAGTGCGGAGACGAGCGGGTCGTCACCGACGTGGTGAACGGGTTCGAGACGTGGTCGCCTCTCGGCGGTCCGTCGGCGCGCGAGGTGGCCGGCGGCTGAGGAGCCGCCCGCCCGACCGGTGCATCTCCACGGCGGTTCTCAGGCATCTGCCAGGTCCCTAGGCTTGGCTGACCGTGATGCCGCATCGAGGAGCCCCGACGTGAGCACCCCCGACGCCCGCGGCCCGCACCCCGGCCACCGCACCGTGCGGGTGGCGCTCGGCGTGCTCGCCGCCGTGGTGCTGGCCGGCGCCGCTCTCGTCATCTTCACGCCCCTTCCGGCCCCCGCCGCCGGCGGGACGTGCGGTCCGAGCACGGGATCGGAGACGGCCGCGCAAGCCTTCTTCGAGCCGCACAGCATCGGTGCCGGCCCACGCCCCCGGGCTGGCACCCAGGCCCGGGCCGAGTGGGACGCCTTCGTGCAGCAGTGCCAGTCGGCCGCCGATGTGCGCATGGGCACGTCCCTCGGGCTCGTGCTCCTGGCGGTGCTGCTCGGGGTGATCGCCCCCGGCGTGGTCGGCCGCGTCATGTCGTCCCGGCCCACCGCGCCGGCCGGGCCGCCCGCGGGATGGTTCCCCGACCCCGAGCACGGTGGGTCGTGGCGCTGGTGGGACGGTCGCCAGTGGGGGCCTCGGGCGCCCCCACCCACGGCCCCACCGCCGGCGCCGTCGTGATGCTCTAATACGGCGGTGGGCACGCCCGGCTCGGAGTTCGACGACGAGGTGCTGCGGGCGGCGGCGGAGTTCACCGACGCGCCGCTGCTCGCCGCCCTGTCGCTCGCCCTGGGCGATCCGTCGCTGCTGCGCGACGACCTGCGGCCCGACCTGACCATCCCCATCGATCCCATGGCGGGGTGGACACCCGACATGCTGGCGGCCGCCCAGCAGCTCGCCTTCGACGCACTGCGACGTTGGCGCGATGCCGGATGCCCGTCGCCTCCGGTGGTGCCGGTCGGACAGCTCCGGCCCGTGATCGAGTACACGGTCGGTGGCCCGGTGCCCGACGACTACCTGCCCCTGCTCTACGAGGAGCTCGGCGGCGAGGGCGACGACCCGCGGGCCCCGCGTTTTCGCGCCGGCGACCTCGCTCCCGACCGCCGCATGCGGGTGGCGGTCGTCGGCGCCGGCATGTCGGGCCTGGTGGCCGCCCATCGCCTGGCCCAGGCGGGCGTGGAGCACGTCGTCATCGAGAAGAACGACGATGTCGGCGGCACCTGGCTCGAGAACAGCTACCCGGGCTGCCGGGTCGACGTCTCCAACCACTTCTACAGCTACTCCTTCGCCCAGAAGGCGGACTGGCCCAACTACTTCTCGCCGCGCGACGTGCTGCTCGACTACTTCCGTCGCTGCAGCGAGGAGTTCGGCATCCTGCCGAACATCCGCTTCGGCACCGAGGTGGTGGCGGCCACCTGGGACGAGGAGAGCGCCACCTGGGATGTGGAGCTGCGCACCGCATCGGGCAGCGAGCACCTGAAGGTGGAGGCGGTGGTGTTCGCCGTGGGGCAGCTCAACCGCCCGCATCTCCCGGAGATCGAGGGGATCGACTCCTTCGCCGGGCCCTCGTTCCACTCCGCCCGCTGGGACCACGACGTCGACCTCGCCGGCAAGCGGGTGGCCGTCATCGGCAACGGGGCGAGCGGGGCGCAGTTCATCCCCATCGTGGCCGAGCAGGCCGCGGCGCTGGCCGTCTTCCAGCGCACGCCGAACTGGCTGCTCCCGGCACCGGACTACCAGGCGCCCATCCCGGAGGGGAAGCTCTGGCTCTTCCGCCACGTGCCGTCGTACAACCAGTGGTACCGCTTCTGGCTCTTCTACCGCACCGCCGATGCCCTACTGCCGGCGGCCGAGGTCATGGACGGATGGGACGACCCCGGGAGCGTCAGCCCTGCCAACGCCCTGGCGCGGGCCTACATGCAGGCGCACCTGGAGGAGCAGTTCGCCGACCGGCCCGATCTCCTCGAGAAGGTGCTGCCCGCCTACCCGCCCTTCGCCAAGCGGATGGTGTTCGACAACGGCAGCTGGGCCGGCGCCCTGAAGCGTCCGAACGTCGAGCTCGTGACCGATCCGATCGTCCGCATCACGCCCACCGGCGTGGAGACTTCGGCCGGACACTTCGACGCGGACGTGATCGTCTACGCCACCGGGTTCCTGGCGTCGCACTTCCTCGAGCCGGTGCGGATCACCGGACGCGCCGGGGCCGATCTCCATGAGACCTGGAAGGGCGACGCCCGCGCCTACCTCGGCATCACCATCCCGGGGTTCCCCAATCTCTTCTGCCTGTACGGACCGAACACGAACATCGTGGTAAACGGGAGCATCATCTACTTCTCCGAATGCGCCGTGCGCTACATGCTCGGCTGCCTGGAGCTGCTCCTGCGCGACGGGTACGACGCGCTCGACGTCCGCAAGAGCGTCCACGACGCCTACAACGAGGACGTCGACGCGGCCAACCGGCAGCGGGTATGGGGGGCGGTCGACGTGCACAGCTGGTACAAGAACGCACTCGGGCGGGTGTCGCAGAACTGGCCGTTCACGTTGCAGGAGTACTGGCGCCGCACCGTCACCCCCGACCCGGACGAATACGAACTGCTCCACGCGACGCGTCGCCCAGCCGGCTGACCCCCGAGCACCACCGCCGTCCGGCGCGTGCTCAATCACCGTCGGCAGCGGCGCTCGTGTCGCTGCGGGAAGCTCCGGGTATGGCTCGTGCTGACGGCCCCGTGCATCGGGAGGAGCAATGAGCGACGTCTTCGCCGACTTGCGCCACGACCACGAACGGATCGACAAGTTGCTCGACGAGCTCAGGGGAGACCCTGCAGGACCTGAACCGTCTCCGCATGAGCGCAAGAAGATCGCCGAGGAGTTGGTGGTGGCGGAGTCGCGCCACGAAGCCCTGGAGGAAGCGTACTTCTGGCCGGTGGTGCGCGACCGGGCCCCCCAGGGCGGTGCGTTGGCGTTGCGAGCCATCGAACAGGAGCAGACCGGCAAGAAGCTGCTCAACGAATTGGAGAAGACGAGCCCGGGCACCGTCGAGTTCGGGACGCTCGTGTTCCAGGTCATCAGCAACATCCGCCAGCACGTGACGTACGAGGAGCTGCAGGTGTGGCCGCGCCTGCGCCTGCGTCTCACCGATGCCGAAGGCGACGAGCTCGGCTCCGAGATCTCCGGCGCCCGCCCGCTGGCCCCGACCCGGCCGCATCCGCTCACCCCCCCTGACGCCACCGTGCTGCGTACCGTCGGTCCCGCCGTCGGACTCCTCGACCGGGTCCGTGACGTCCTCACCGCCCGGGGATGACGACTTCTTCGACGACCGAGCTCGTCGGCGAGCTCGCCGAGGAGATCGGCACCCTCGTCCGCCAGGAATTGCAGCTCGCCCGCAAGGAGCTCGAGGAACAGGCACGGGCGTCGGCCCGGGGCTTCGCCCTTCTGGGCGGGGCCGCCGCCGCCGGGTCCCTGGCCGTCGCCGCCATCCACGGAGGAATGACGCGAGCCGTCCACCGGCGTCTGCCACCGGTCATGGGGGCCGCCTTGCTGGCCACCGCCTATGGCGGGGCGGGCGCGGTCATGGCCACCCGGGGTATCCGGATACTCGAGAAGCAGGCCGCGGCGACGCGCGCCGCCGTGCAGGAGCTCAAGGAGGACCTGGAGTGGGCACGACATCCGACGACATCCGAAGCCAGATAGCCGACACCCGCGAGGCCACCCGCGACACGGCGGAGGCGCTGGCGCAGCGCTTCGACATGGGACAACGGGCCCAGGACGTGATGCGCGAGGTGACGCGCACGACGCGAGAGCAGCCCACCCAGGCCTTGGCCGCCGCTGTCGCGGTCGGTTTCGTGGCCGGCCGTCTCACCAAACGACGCCGGCGCTAGGTCGGCTCCCCGTTCACCTCTTCGCTCCGTCGACCGGGCGCCGGGCTTCGGCCTGCCGGAGCACGGCGGCTGCAGAACGAGAATGTGGTGGGATCCCGTTCCCGACGGCAGCCGAAAATGTTGAAAGCTCGCGGCTGGGTAGAGACGGGCGGTGTTCACCATGGCCCTGCTCCGTCGTCTCGGCCACCGGATGGAGGAGTTGGCCGGCCACTCGGTCGACCGCGTGACCGCGGAGCTCGGTGGGCCGGCTCGGCGGCGGGTCATCATCCTCCTCGCCGCCGTCCTCGGGCTCGACGCGGCCGACAAGGGCACGGTCGCAGCGCTCGCCTTCCAGCTCGAGCGGGGCCTCCACATCGGCAACGCCCACATCGGACTCATGGTCACCGTGAGCTCCCTCGTCGGTGCGATGGCGACCGTCCCCGTGGGCAGCCTCACCGACCGCTTCAACCGAACCCGGATCCTGCAGGGCGCCATCCTGCTGTGGGCGGTCGCCCAGGCCGCCAGCGGAATCGCACCCACCTTCGCCGTTCTCCTCGGATGCCGGGTGGCGCTCGGCGCGGTGACGGCTACAGCCGGGCCGGCCGTGGCCTCCCTCGCCGGGGATCTCTTCCCGCCGGGAGAACGCGGACGGATGTGGGGATTCATCCTGACCGGCGAGGTGGTCGGCACGGGGATCGGCGTGGTCCTGTCGGGGCTCGTGGCCAACTGGGCCGGATGGCGTGCCGCCTTCTTCGTCCTCGCGCTGCCGAGCATTGCGCTGGTCTGGGCCCTCCGTCACTGGCTTCCGGAGCCGAGCCGAGGCGGCCAGAGCCGGATACCCCGGGGAGCGGACACCGTCCCCCAGTCGGGTGAAGACCTCGGCCCGGCGTCGGGAAACGAAGCCGTGCGGCCGGTGGCAAGCGCGGCCCGCGAGCTCGTGCACCGACGGCACGTGGCGCCGGCCGAGGACATCGTCCTCGACCGCCCAGCAACCGAGATGCACCTGTGGCAGGCGATCCGTTACGTGCTGCGGGTGAGGACGAACCTCGTCCTCATCGTCGCATCGTCGATCGGCTATTTCTTCTTCTCGGGTCTGTCCACCTTCGCCGTCATCTTCCTCCGAGGTCAGTACGGACTGGGACAGGGCTCGGCTTCGATGCTGGTCGTTGCCGTCGGCCTCGGGATCCTGGCCGGCCTCGTGGGCGCGGGTCGACTGGGAGACCGGCTCGTGGGGCGCGGCCGGCTCGAAGGCAGGCTCACGCTCGGGACGGTCGGCTTCGTGTGCTCGGCCGTCGCACTGGCGCCGGCGCTCTGGTCATCGACCCTCGCACTGTCCGTGCCCCTGTTCATCTTGGCCGGCGCTTTCGTGGCCGCCCCGAACCCCGGGCTCGACGCCGCCCGTCTGGACGTGGTGCCGGCCCGTATGTGGGGTCGGGCGGAAGGGGTCCGCACGTTGCTGCGCCAGTCCCTGCAGGCGTTCGCCCCGCTCCTCTTCGGCTACCTCTCCGAGGTGTTCGGCGCGCCGACGGGCGGGATCGGTGCCGGGATCGACGCCAAGCACGCCACCATCAGCCGGGCCCAGACCCTCGCGCTACGCGACACGTTCCTCGTCATGCTGCTGCCCGTGATCGCCGGTGGTCTCCTGCTGCTCTTGGCCAGGAAGAGCTACCCGGTCGACATCGCGTCGGCCCTCGAATCCGATCGGCGCATCGCCGAGGGGGCCGAGTCGTCTCATCGGGTGCCGGCCGGCGAAATCGCCGGATGAGGCCGCGCCGCGGCAGCGCACATGCTTCGTTTGCCCCGTCCTGCATTGGGTAGCACCCGGCCCGTGCCACCCGACGCGCCATCGGCGACGCGCATCATGTTGCGGCCCATCGCCAACCCCTTCGCCCTCGGCCTGCTGGGCCTGGCCGCGGCCACGACGGTCCTCTCCGGTCACGAGCTGCACTGGATCCCGCCTCGGCAGCACATGCAGATGGCGTTGATCATCCTCCTGACCGCACCGGCCCTCCAGCTCCTGGCCTCGGTGTTCGGATTCCTGGCCCGCGACGCGGTGGCGGCCACCGGCATGGGCGTCCTCGCCACGTCGTGGGCGGTGATCGGCGCCGTCCATCTCGCTTCGCCACCCCAGGGGAGGTCGCAGGCGCTCGGGACGTTCCTCTTCGTCGCCGGCGCCGGGCTCGTCCTGAGCGCCATCACGGCGGCGGAGACCAAGGGACTGCTGGCCCTCGTGATGGCGGTCACCGCAGCGCGCTTCGTCATCACCGGCGTCGTCGAGTTCGTCGGCGGCACGGATCTCGAGTACGTGTCGGGCGCGCTCGGCTGTGTGCTCGCCGCCGTCGCCCTCTACGGTGCCTTCGCCGTGGAGCTCGAAGGCCTCGAGCACAGAACGGTGCTTCCCACCTTCCGCCGGGGCCGCGGCCGCGAGGCGCTGGAGAGCGATCTCGGCGGGCAGATCCGGACCGTCGCCGCCGAGCCCGGCGTGCGCAACCAGCTCTGATTCGGTCCGCCCGAGGCGGCCCTCGGCGGCACCACCCCCTCCCACGCCGTGGCCGCGTCCGTGCGGGGCGTCGCCGATGACCGTGCGGGGGTAGAGCCAGGTCGTGCACGGTGCCGAGGTGACCGCCGGAATGGTGCTCTCCCACCTCGACGCCGGCCCCGGGGCATGGGGTCTCGACACCGGCCTTGTGCTCGGGGCGGCCGCCTACGTCGCCGGCGTCCGCCGCCTGGCGCGACGGGGCCGGCGATGGAGCGCAGCACGGACGACCTCGTTCGTGGTCGGGCTCCTGCTCGTCTTCGTCGCCCTTGGCTCGGGCCTCGCCGTCTACGACGACGTCGATCTCACATTGCACGTCGTCCAGCACGTGCTCGTCATGATGGTGGCGCCGGCCCTCCTCGTCGCCGGCCGGCCGCTTGAGCTCCTGGCCCGGTCCTCGGCCCGACCGGTGCAGCGGCGCGTGGCCCGGTTGGCACGGAGCCGGATCCTCCACGCGTGCACGGGGCCGCCCATGTGGGCGCTCTATCCCGTGTCGATGGGCTCGTACTTCCTCACCCCGCTGTTCCGCCTGAGCGAGGACGACGCCGCGCTGCACGCCGCACTCCACGGCGTGTTCCTCGCCATCGGGCTGTGCTTCTGGTTCGGCCTCTTCGGCGAGGGAGCCCGGCGCCGGAGCTTCGTGACCCGGTCGGTGGCCGTGCTCGCCGGCATGCCCGTCGAGGCCGCCCTCGGGCTGGCACTGGTGTTGTGGCCGCATCCCCTCGCGCCCGGCACGCCGCTCGGTGCCACCCGTGCGGCGGGGCAGGTACTGCTCATGTCGAGCATGGTCGTGAGCGGTGCCGCGCTGTCACTGCTCGTGTGGCGGTGGGTGGGCGACGACGAGCGGGCCGCGGTGCGCGCCGGCGCGGTCAGCGCGGCGGCGATGGCCGCGGCGCCGGGGCCTTCATG
>DASRBM010000175.1:0-2773 GCA_035653635.1 Acidimicrobiales bacterium
ACGGGATCGACGAGGTCTTCGAGTTCTGCACGCGTTGGCGTGAGCACCGCCACGACCTCGACTATGAGATCGACGGCGTGGTGGTGAAGATCGACGACCTCGCCCTGCAGAAGCGTCTCGGGTCCACGTCCCACGCGCCGCGTTGGGCCGTCGCCTTCAAGTTCCCCCCCGAGGAGCGCAGCACCAAGCTGGTCCGCATCCAGGTGTCGATCGGCCGGACAGGCCGGGCCACACCGTTCGCCGTGCTCGATCCGGTGTTCGTCGGCGGCTCCACGGTGGGACTGGCGACGCTCCACAACGAGGACCAGGTGCAGCTGAAGGACGTGCGGCCCGGCGACACGGTCATCGTGCGCAAGGCTGGTGACGTCATCCCCGAGGTGGTGGGTCCCGTGCTGACCGAACGCCCCCGGGGCTCGCGGCGGTGGAAGTTCCCGAGCACGTGTCCGAGCTGCGGCGGTCCCCTCGTCCGGCTGCCCGGGGAGAGCGACACCTTCTGCACCAACATCGAGTGTCCGGCCCAGCGGGTTCAGCGCATCGTGCACTTCGCCTCGCGCGGCGCCATGGACATCGAGGGACTCGGGGAGAAGCGGGTGGTCCAGCTGGTCGAGGCGGGCATGCTCGCCGATCCAGGCGACGTCTACGCGCTCGAACGCGACCGGCTGATGGCGCTCGAGCGCATGGCGGCCGTGTCGGCCGACAACCTCCTCGCCGCCATCGAGGACTCGAAGGCCCGGCCCCTGTCACGCCTGCTCGTCGCGCTGGGCATCCGCCATCTCGGGCCGACCGGCGCCCGCGCGCTGGCGCGCGCCTACGGCTCGCTCGACGCGCTGCTCGGCGCCGAGGTCGAGGCGCTCGCGGCGGTGAACGGGGTCGGGGCCGTGATCGCCGCCAGCGTCGCCGATTTCCTCCACGCCTCGCGGAACCAGGTCGTGCTCGACAAGCTGCGCGGCGCCGGCGTGCAGCTGACCGAACCGGGCGCCGCCGGCCGCGGCGGGGGACCCGCGGCCGCCGCCGGTGCGGCCGACGACGAGGGGCCGCTCGCCGGCAAGTCGGTCGTCGTCACCGGCACCCTCGCCTCGCACACCCGCGAACAGGCTGAGGAGGCGATCCTCGCCGCGGGGGGAAAGTCGCCCGGCACCGTGTCGGCCAAGACCTTCGCCGTCGTCGTCGGCAGCGAGCCGGGCACGGCCAAGCTGCGCAAGGCCGAGGAGCTCGGCATCCCCATCGTGCAGGGCGAGCGATTCGAGGAGCTCCTGCGCACCGGTGAGGTGCCGGTCGGGTGACCGCTGCCGGGGCCAAGGGCGCGCACGGGGAGGAACCGTCGTACCGTGCCGTCCCCCGGGTCCCGGCCTCGGCCGGCGCGTTGATCTTCGACGACCACGGCCGGCTCCTCGTGCTGAAGCCGACCTACAAGGCGGGCTGGACCGTCCCCGGGGGCCAGATGGAGGCCGACGGGGAGACGCCCTGGGGCGCCTGTCGCCGCGAGGTGTACGAGGAGTGCGGTCTGGTCGTCCACGCCGGACGCCTGCGTTGCGTCGACTTCCTCCGGCCCCGTGCCGACCGGCCCGGTGGTCTGCGCTTCCTGTTCGACTGCGGGGCCGTCGACGCGGCGGTGGCGTCGACGATCAGATTGCAGCCGGGCGAGATAGCCGAGCACCTGTTCGCGGACCTGCCCGAGGCGCTCGAGATGCTCAGCCGGCCGTTGGCCCGGCGGGTCCGGATCGCGCTCGAGCAGCCCGGCGTCTCCTACCTCGAAGACGGACGACCTGTGGCCGGTGTCACCACGTGAGGCGCGAAAGGCGGGGTCAAGAGCGCGAACCGGCCAAGCGCAGTCACGTTTCGTAGCCGTCCACCGACCCGCGCGTCACCATCGGTAGCCTGGTCACGAGCCATGGCCACCATGACCGACTCCATCGGGCGCGTGCTCGCGGGCCGGTACCGGATCGAGTCCGGGATCGGGAGCGGCACCTCCGCCCACGTCTTCGCCGCCCGCGACGTGACCCTGCAGCGGCGGGTCGCCGTCAAGGTGCTGCACCCCGCGCTCACCGGCGACCAGGCCTTCCTCCGTCGCTTCCGGGCCGAGGCCCAGGCGGCGGCGTCGCTGTCGCACCCGAACGTGCTCGCCGTCTACGACTGGGGCGAGGACGACACCGGTCCGTTCCTCGTGCTCGAGTTCCTCGGCGGCGGCTCGCTGCGCGACCTGCTCGACGAGGGGCGGCGGGTGAGCCTGTCGCAGGCCGTGGCCATCGGCATCCAGGCTTCCGAGGGCCTCGCCTACGCGCACGGCCGCGGGTTCGTGCACCGCGACG
Source organism: Acidimicrobiales bacterium (assembly GCA_035653635.1). Lineage (GTDB taxonomy): Bacteria > Actinomycetota > Acidimicrobiia > Acidimicrobiales > UBA8190 > DASRBM01. The sequence continues at coordinate 2,310 of DASRBM010000175.1, forward strand.
TCAAGCCGGCCAACCTCCTGTTCGGCGAGGACGAACGGCTGCGCATCGGCGACTTCGGGTTGGCCCGCGCCCTGGCCGAGGCGGCCTACACCGAACCGGTCGGCGCCACCGTCGGCACGGCGCGTTACGCCGCACCCGAACAGGCCCAGGGCCGTCCGGTCGACGGCCGGGCCGACGTCTACAGCCTGGCGCTCGTGCTCTACGAAGCCGTCACCGGTGTCGTCCCCTTCGCGGCGGACACCACCTTGGGCACCTTGATGGGCCGCGTCGGGGCGCGCCTGCCCGGTCACGACGCGCTCGGGCCGCTGGCCGAGCTCCTGCAGCAGGCGGCCGAACCCGAATCCGACCAGCGCCTCGACGCCGCCGCCTTCGCAGGACGTCTCCGCGCGCTGGCCGACCGGCTTCCGGCGCCGGAACGTCTCCCGCTCGTGGGCCCGTTGCACGCGGGCCAGAGCGGCAGCCGG
>DASRBM010000176.1:0-10461 GCA_035653635.1 Acidimicrobiales bacterium
TCCTCGAGCATCTTCTCGACCCGGGCGCGGTCGGCGGCCCGGTGCAGGGGACCCATCGTCACTTCGGCGGCGAGCCCGTCGCCCACCACCTCGCGTCCGACACGGGCGACGAGCGCCTCCACCATGGCCGGCACCTTGGCCGACGGTACGTACACCCGCTTGATGGCCATGCACACCTGGCCGGTCGTGATGAACGACGCGCCGAAGATCTTGTCGGCCAGCGCGTCGTCGATGTCGACGTCGTCGGCCACGATGGCAGGGTCGTTGCCACCGAGCTCGAGCACGACGGGTGTGAGCGCCTGCGACGCACCCTGCATGACGGCCCGCCCGGCGGGCACCCCGCCGGTGAACGACACCATGTCCACGCCCGGGTGGGCGACGAGAGCGGCGCCGAGCTCGACGCCGGGGCCGTTGAGCGCGTTCACGACGCCGGGGGGGAGGAGCTCCGCCAGTGCGCCGGCCACGGCCAGGACCGCGCCGGGACAGGTCGGCGGCGCCTTGATGACCACGGTGTTCCCCATGAGCAGCGCCGGGAGCACCTTGTTCCCGAGCACCGACACGGGCCAGTTGAAGGGGAGGATGGCCGCCACCACCCCGTGCGGCTCGTGCACGACGCGCGTGGTGCGGCCGCCGCCGTCCATGGTGCGGACACCGAGGGCCTCGCCGGCGAGAGGGGCGAAGGCGTCGGCCATGCCGCCCACCGTCCCGGCGTCGAATTGCGCCTCCCACAGGACCTTGCCGTGCTCCCGGGTGAGGAGGCGGTCGAGCTCGTTGGTGCCGACCGTCGCCCCGGCTGCCCGCGCCGCGGTGCGCACGAGGTCGAAGCGCTCCTCCGCCGGCAGCGCCCCCCAGGCCGGCTGGGCCCGGCGCGCCGCGGCCACGGCCGCGTCGAGCTGGCCGGTCGAGGCCGACGGCGCCCGGAAGACCTCCTCGGCCGGATGCGCCGGGTTGTGCACGCCGTAGCCGGGCTCCTCGCCCGCGACCACCGCACCGTCGATGACGAGGCCGATGTCGCCCACCATTCCCCCTGTTCTGCCGGGGGCTCGGCGCCCCGGCGATCGCCGCCTGTGCCCCCTCGAGGGGCCGCAGCCCTGGCGGGGCTGCCCTCCTCCTCGGAGAACGTCGTTCTCCGGCGGATGATAGTTTCCCGGGCGATGGCCATCCAGGCGCCTTCCGGAGAGGAGCCCTCGACCCGCCCGGCGGAGGGGACCGGGGATCCGGCCGCCCGCCTCGTCGAGGCCGCCCGGGCCCTGCTGCGCGAGCGCCAGGGGCCGAGCTTCACCGTGTCCCAGGTGGTGCGGCGGGCCGGCAGCTCACTCAAGAGCTTCTACCGGTGCTTCGAGTCGAAGGACGAGCTCCTGGTGGCGCTGTTCGAGGACGACTCCCGCCGTGGTGCGGCCGCGCTCGCCGCGCTCGTGGAGCGGCGTGCCGCCGACGGGCGCCTGCGGGCCGCGGTGACCGGGCTGTTCGAGTTCCTGACACTCAACGGCCTGCCCTATGCCGGTGCGCTGGTCGCCGAGCACCTCCGTCTGGCCCAGGACCGGCCGGCCAAGCTCCGCGCCGTGCTGCAGCCCTACGTGTCGGTGTTCGAGCGCGAGGTGGCCGGGGCCATGGCGCGCGGGGAGGTGCGGGCCGGCGATCCCGCCCACGACGCGCAGTTGCTCTTCAACGTCGTGGTGTCGCATCTGCAGTCGCTCGTGTACCAGCAGATCGAGGATCCGCCCGAACAGGTGGCCGGCGGCCTCTGGGCCTTCTGCGCCGCCGCCCTGCGACCCGAACCCGCCGGTGCCGCGACCGGTGCGGGCGCCGGCGCGGCGACCGACGAGGAGGGGTGATGCCGTCCGCCCTGCTACCCGATCCCCTGCCCCGGCCCATCCGGGTGCCCATCGTGTCGGTGGACGACCATCTCATCGAGCCGCCCGATCTCTTCGAAGGGCGACTTCCTTCGGCGCTCGCGGACCGGGCGCCGCGCATCGTGGAGCAGGACGACGGCACCCAGTTCTGGCTCTACGAAGGCCGGACGTATCCGAACGTCGGCCTCAACGCGGTGGTCGGCCGGCCGAAGGAGTCATGGAGCATGGACCCCTCCCGCTTCGACGAGATGCGGCCCGGCTGCTTCGACATCCACGAGCGGGTGAAGGACATGGACGTGGCCGGCATCTGGGCCTCGGTCTGCTTCCCGTCGCTCGTGGCCGGATTCTGCGGATCGGTGTTCCTGCGCTCGGAGGACCGTGAGCTCGGCCTCGCCTGCCTCCGCGCCTGGAACGACTGGCACCTCGAGGTATGGGCCGGCACCTATCCGGAGCGGATCATCCCCCTGCAGCTGCCCTGGCTCGCCGACCCCGTGCTCGGCGCCGAGGAGATCCGTGCCAACGCGGCACGCGGCTTCAAGGCGGTGAGCTTTCCGGAGTTCCCGGCGCAGCTCGGCTTGCCGGCGATCTTCAGCGACGCCTGGGACCCGTTCTTCGCCGCCTGCGAGGAGACGGACACCGTCGTGTGCCTCCACACCGGTGCGTCCGCCTGGGCCCCACTGCCGTCCCCGGGGCCGCCGTTCGAGCTGCTGCCCACCCTGTTCCCCGTGAACGCCCTCATCGCCGCGGCCGAGTGGCTTTGGTCGGGGGTGCCGGTCCGCTTCCCGGGCCTGAAGGTGGCCATGTCCGAGGGAGGCATCGGCTGGGTGCCCATGCTCATCGACCGGGCCGACTACGTGCTCGCCCATTCGGCCTCGGGCACCGAGAGCGGCGCCTGGAAGTCCGACCTCCTGCCGAGCGAGGTCCTCACCCGCAACTTCTACTTCTGCACCATCGACGACCCGTCGCTCATGGCCCTGCGTCATGTCATCGGCGTCGAGCACATCATGCTCGAGAGCGACTACCCGCACGCCGACTCGACCTGGCCCGACACGCAGGCGGTGGTGGAGAAGACGCTCGGGGACCTTCCCGAGCGCGAGCTGCGCATGATCGCCTGCGAGAACGCGGCCCGGCTCTTCCGCCACCCGCTCCCCGCCGTCGACGACTGGCGCGCGGTCGCCGGCGGCGCCCCAACCGGGAGCTGACGTGAACGGCGGTCCCCGTCCCGTCGCCGGCGGTCCCCGTCCCGTGGCGGGCGGCCCCCGTCTCGTCGTCGACGCCGACGGACACGTGGTGGAGCCCCTCGCGGCGTGGGAAGCCGTGCCCGAACGCCATCGCCCCGTGATACGCCGCGACCGGGCCGGCTACGAGCACGTGGTCGTGGGCGACAAGGAGATCCTCGCCGTGCCGCTCGGCACGCTCGCCACACCCGGAGGGCGATTCTCCGACCCCGCCTCGTTCCGCCCCCTCGAAGAGGCGCTGCCGGGGGGATTCGACCCGGTGGCCCGCTTGGCCGACATGGACCGCGAAGGCATCGACCAGGCCGTGCTCTTCCCGTCGGTCGGCCTGTACTTCTGGGCCCTCGACGACCCCGACGCAGCGGTGGCCGTCGCCGCCGCCTACAACGACTGGCTCGCCTCCTACTGCGCTGCCGCCCCCACGAGGCTCTTCGGCGCGGCGATGCTCCCGGTGCAGGACCCGGTGGCCGCCGCCAAGGAGCTGCGACGCGCCCACGGCGAGCTCGGCTTCGTGGCCGCGTTCCTCCGGCCCAATCCGTGCATGGGGCGGAGCCTGTCGGACCCGGCCTACACACCCGTATGGGAAGCGGCCGAGGAGACCGGCGTCGCCATCGGCATACACGAAGGCAGCTCCGTGATCGTCCCCACCCTCGGCGCGGAGCGGCCCTTCAACCCGCTCGTGTTGCACGCCGTGTCGCACTCCTTCGAGCAGATGCTGGCGTGCGCCCAGCTCATCGCCTTCGGGGTCCTCGAGCGTCACCCGGGCCTGCGCGTCGTCTTCCTGGAGTCCGGCGGCGGCTGGGGACCGTTCTGGCTGGAGCGGCTCGATGAGCAGGCCGAGAGCTTCGGTGACTTCTGCCCCGACATGGCCCTCACCCCGAGCGAGTACTTCGCCCGCCAGTGCTGGATCAGCTTCGAGGTCGACGAGCACACCCTGCCCGCCCTCCTCCCGTTCCTCGGCGAGGAGCGGGTGGTCTGGGGATCCGACTACCCGCATCACGACGCCACCTTCCCCGGCGCGGTCGACGAGCTCGAGCGGACGATCGCGTCCCTCGACGACGCGGCGCGGGCGCGCGTGCTCGGGACGAACGCGGCCGCGCTCTACCGCTTGCCGCCCCCGCACTGACGCCCGTCCGGTCCCGCCTGACAGGAATGTCAGGGTCGGGGGGGCGCTGGGTAGCATGCCGAGCCGTGCCAGCCGACACCGAAATCCGCCCGCTCGGCCGCGGTCCCTCCATACGCGTGCTGCCGGTCCTCAACGACACCAACCGGTTCTTCTGGACCTCGGGCGAGGACGGACGGCTTCGGTTCCTGCGCTGCGACCACGGTCACTACGTCCATCCGCCGGCGCCCGTCTGCGGCTACTGCCTGTCGCATGTGCTCGCGCCGGAAGCCGTGAGCGGCCGGGGGACGCTCCACTCCTTCACCGTCAACCACCAGCAGTGGGTGCCGGGGTCCGACCGCTACGTCGTCGGCCTGGTGACCATCGACGAGCAGGACGACGTGCGCCTTCTCACCAACATCGTCGACTGCGAGGAGGAGGAGCTCCGCATCGGCATGCCGGTGGAGGTCGCCTTCGAGCAGAGCGAGGACGTGTGGCTGCCGCTCTTCCGGCCGGTGCGTTGATGGCGGCCTCCGATCAGCTCCACGAACGCAAGGCCGTCATCTCCGGCATCGGCCAGTCGGCCGTCGGCCGTCGCCTCAACCGCAGCGACGTGGACCTGACGGTGGAGGCGGCCCTGGCCGCCATCGAGGACGCCGGGCTCACCCGCGACGACATCGACGGCATCAGCACCTATCCGGGCGGCGGCATGGGGGGCGCGGGGTTCGCCGGCCCCACCACGCCCGAGGTGCAGGACGCGCTCCGCCTTCAGCTCAACTGGCACGACGGGGGCGGCGAGGGCCCTGGGCAGATCCGCGCCGTGTTCAGCGCCTGTCTGGCCGTCGCCGCCGGTCTCGCCCGCCACGTCCTCGTCTACCGCACGGTCACCGAATCGACGGCCCAGGGTGCGGGCGGGCGCCAGGGGATCGCCGGCGCCGTCGGGAGCGGCCGGGGCATCCCGCGCTTCGGCGGCACCTTCCAGTGGCTCCTCCCCTACGGCGCCATGTCTGCGGCCAATTGGATCGCCCTCGTGGCCCAGCGCCGGATGTACGAGTACGGACTCACCCGGGAGCAGCTCGCCCAGATCGCACTGAACGGACGCCGCAATGCGGCACTCAACCCGAAGGCCATCTACCGCGACCCGATGACCCTCGACGACTACCTGGCCGCCCGCATGATCACGACGCCGCTGTGCCTGTTCGACTGTGACGCGCCGTGCGACGGCTCCACCGCCGTCATCGTGTCGCACGCCGACTACGCACCCGACACGCCGAACCCCGCCTGCCACGTCAACGCCATCGGCACCGCGCTGCGGGGCCGGCCCAACTGGGACCAGTTCGACGACATGACCACGATGGCGGCGCGGGACGCGGCAGCCGCCATGTGGGCGCGCACCGACCTGCGCCCGACGGACGTCGACGTGGCCGAGCTGTACGACGGCTTCTCGATCCTCACCATGGTCTGGCTCGAGGAGCTCGGCTTCTGCGGCAAGGGCGAGAGCGGCGCCTTCGTGGCCGACGGCAGGACCATCGCACTCGACGGCGCCCTGCCGCTCAACACGAGCGGGGGCCAGCTGTCGGCCGGACGGCTGCACGGCTTCGGCTTCCTCCACGAGGCCTGCCTGCAGCTACGCGGCCAGGGCGGTGACCGCCAGGTGGCCGGAGACCCGGAGATCGCCGTCGTGGCCAACGGCGGCGGCCCCATCGCCGGGTCCATGCTGCTCACCCGCGGCGCCGGCTGAAGCCTGGGCGTCCGCGCCGAATGTGACGTCGACGTCAGCAAAGCTACGATCGCGCCCGATCGAGGAGGGGCCGTGCGGCTGCACTACGACGAGGAGACCGAGGCGTTCCGGGCCGAGCTGCGGGCCTTTCTCGAGGCCGAGCTCCCCCCGCCCGAGGAGCGCACCGAAAAGGTGCGCTCGTCCTCCCACATCCCCGACTGGGCCCGGCGCTGGCAGCGCACCCTGTTCGACAACGGGTGGCTCGTCCCCGGGTGGCCGCCGGAGTACGGCGGGCGCAATGCCACCCCGGTGCAGCAGATGGTCTACTTCGAGGAGCTCGCCCGTCTGGGCGTGCCGCGTTCGTGCAATCCGCAGGGGCTGTCGATCATCACGCCGTCGATCCTCGACTTTGGGACCGAGGATCAGAAGCAGCGTTACGCCCTTCCGACCTTGCGGGCCGAGATCAGCTGGTGTCTCGGCATGAGCGAGCCCAACGCGGGGAGCGACCTCGCCGGTCTGCGCACCCGGGCCGAGCGACACGACGACCATTTCGTGGTGAACGGCCAGAAGGTATGGACATCGGGCGCCCACGACTCGGACTTCTGCTTCTGTTTCGTCCGCACCGATCCCGACGCGCCCAAGCACGCGGGCATCAGTGTGCTCATCATCGACATGAAGACCTCGGGCATCGAGACGAGGCCGCTGCCCGAGCTGACCGACAAGGACGTCGCCGACTTCAACGAGGTGTTCTTCACCGACGTCGTCGTGCCGGCCGAGAACCTCGTCGGTGAGCTCAATCACGGCTGGTCCATCGCCGGGGGCTCCCTGGCCCACGAGCGGGGCATGCTCTGGATCAGCGAGGCCACCATCCTCGAGCGCATGCTCGAGAAGGCGGTGGCCACCGCGGTGACCCCTCTTCCCGGTGGACGCCGGCTGGCCGACGACCCGATGTTCCGCGACGCCATCGCCCGGCACTACGTGCAGGCACAGGCACTGAAGCTCCTCGGCTACCGCGGGTTCGCCAAGTTCGCCAAGGGCATGCAGTCACCCGAGCATTCGGTGCTCAAGCTGCTCGGCAGCGAGGTGCGCCGTGGCCTCGCGCTCGACGTGGCCGAGGCCATGGGCCTGGCCGGTGTCGACCTCGACCGCGACGACGGTCCGGCGCTGCGCGGCGAAGGCGAGCCCTGGGTCCACCAGTGGATGCACGCCTTCTCGAACACGATCGCCGGTGGCACGTCGGAGATCCAGCGCAACATCATCGCCGAGCGCGTGCTCGGCCTGCCGCGCCGCTGACTCGCCGGTTTGCGCCGGTCATCGCCGGTCGCGCCGGCCCGGAGGTCAGTAACAGCGGTGTGACTTGCGCCCGTGCACAGGACTTGTACGGTCGGCTCCAGTCCCTTGAAGGGAAGGAGCGGGGCCGATGCTTGCTCTCGTCGTCGTCTTGCTGTGCTGCGTGGTGTTGCTGGCGGTGCTCGTCGCCGGGCTCCTGCGCAGCCATGCCGACATCCTGCGTGCGTTGCACGACCTCGGCGTCGGCGTGGGCGACCCGCGCGCGGCGCCGGCCGGTCCGTCGACGACATCGGGCACGACGCCGGTGCCGGTCACGATGGGCCCGCCACTGACGATGGGCCCGCCGCTCGCCGGTGAGCGGCACTCCTCCGAGGTCTACGACGTGGCCGGCGTCACCCCGACCGGGGACGCCGTGTCGGTGTCGATGCGCAACCGCGGCGGCATCACCTTGCTCGCGTTCCTCTCGAGCGGGTGCGCCACCTGCGCGGGGATATGGGCCGCGCTGGCCGACCCCGCGGCCGCCGGCCTCCCCGCCGGCGTGCGGGTGGTGGCCGTCACGAAGGGGCCCCAGTTCGAGATCTCCGCCGACGTCAGGGCGAAGGCACCCGACGGGGTCCTCGTCGTCATGTCGAACCAGGCGTGGTCGGACTACGAGGTGCCGGCCTCCCCGTTCTTCGCGCTGGTCGACGGCGCGCAGGGCCGACGCGTGGGCGAGGGTGTGGCGCCGAGCCTCGAGCGGGTGGCCGACCTCGTGCGCCGGTCGACCGCCGATGCCGGTGCGGCCGGCGAGCGGACGCGTCAGGCAGGACCATCGGGAGCGGCCGGAGGATCCGTCCGGCTCGACGGACCCGGACGCGAAGCCGACAACGACCGGATGCTGCGCCGGGCCGGGGTCCACCCCGGCGACGCGAGCCTCTATCCCCGCCGGCTCGGCGACGTGTTCGCCGGAGCCGCCACTCCCGCCGACCGCCGTTGACGACCATGCTGCAGGCCCACGGGATCGCCGCCCGACTGCCGGGCGGCTTCGAGGGCCGCATCTTCCGCCGCCCCGTGCTCGGCGACGAGGTGCCGCGCCCGGTGGCCCACTTCGCCACCTTCGCCCTTCCGGCGGACGTGGGCGACTTCGGCGGCGGAGCGGTCACCCTCATGGGACCCGACGACATCTTCGCCGTGCTCTTCGAGTACGGGCCCGAGAGTGTCGGCACGGCGCTCTTCGCCCGCCAGGGCATGCCCCGGCGCCTGGGTCCCGACGACTTCCGGCCCGCCGTCCTCCGGCGCGGCCTCGGGGCCCAGTCGGGGACGCAATGGTTCTTCGTGGAGCAGGGGCGCCCGTTCACCCTGTACGCCGTGCTCGGGCATCACGGCCGGCGGTTCGCCTCGGTGCCGCGTCTGAACGCGCTCCTCGGGCACATCGTCGTGGACCCGGCGGATACGGCTGCGGTCCAGGCAACAGGCTTGGCCCCGTGACGGCGTTCGGCCCTTATCTGTCGGGCTGTCTTCTCCTTCTCCTCGCCGGCGCGGCCAAGCTCGTCCGTCCCCACGACACAGCGCGGGCACTGGCCCTTCGGACCGGCCGCGGATCGCTCCGGGGGTGGTCGGCCGCGGTGCGATCGGGCGGGGCCGTGGAGCTCGTGCTCGGCGCCGGCGCAGCGGCGATGCCGGGTCGGCCGCTCGCGCTCGCCGTCGCCGGTTCCTACGCCGCCTTCGCCCTCTACGTGGCGGACGCCCGGCGGCGTGGCGGCCCGCTGGCGACGTGCGGATGCTTCGGCGATCCGGACACACCGGCTACCGCCCTCCACCTGATGGCGAACATGGGGCTCGCACTTGCGGCCGGCCTCGTCGCCTTCGCCCGGCCCGCTGCGACGCTTCCGGCCGTCCTAGCCCACGAGCCCTTCGACGGGGTGCCCCTCCTCGCCGCCGCCATCGTGCTGACGGGGTTGTTCCTCGTCGCCCTCACCGCCGCAGCCCGGCTCCAGGGCGTGCGCACCCGCTCGTCGGCGCTTGCTGCGACCGTCGTCACGCCCGGTCCCGATCGGTCGCCCGGGTGAGCAGCCTGCTCAGCGCGACGGGCGTGGTCGAGCGGGCGTCCTCGTTCCTCGCCGGGCGCGTCTCGCGCCGGAGCTTCATGGTCCGCTCCGCCTTCGCCGGATCGGCGCTGGCCGTGGCCGGCGCCGACTTCGCCCTTCGCCCCGGCACCGCGTACGCGGCCATCTGCCGCTGCGCCCAGGCCGGATGCAGCTGCGGCTCCACGTGCTGCGACGGGTACACGGAGTTCTGCTGCACCTTGAACGGCGGCTACAACTACTGCCCCGCCGGCAGCATCATCGGCGGCTGGTGGCGGGCCGACGGCTCGGCCTACTGCACCGGCCCGCGCTACTACATGGACTGCAACGCCCTGTGTTCGTGCACGGACGGCTGCGGCGGCGGGTGGCCCTTCTGCGACACCGGGTGCGACGGCCTCGACTGCGGGTGCGCCGGTGGCAACTGCGCCAATTGGGCCACCGGGTGCTTCCAGTTCCGGTACGGCCAGTGCAATCAGGACGTCGCCTGCATGGGGCGCATCTTGTGCCGGGTGGTGTCGTGCGTGCCTCCGTGGGAATTCGACACGACCTGCACCACGACCAACGCCCAGGACGACAACACCGCCAACATGCACCGTCCGTGCGACGGCGGCACCCCCTATCCGTGCGATTCGGCCGCCACCCAGTGCGACGTGGTGGCGATGGCGGCGACGCCGGACGGGGGCGGCTACTTCATCGTCACCGGATTCGGGAAGCTCTTCACCTACGGCGACGCCACCAACTTCGGCGACATGTCGAGCGAGTCCCTCTATCGGCCCGTGGTCGACATGGCCCGGACCCCGACCGGCCGGGGCTACTGGTTCGTGGCGAGCGACGGCGGGATCTTCGCCTTCGGCGACGCGACGTTCCACGGATCGATGGGCGGCCGGTCACTGGTCGCCCCCATGGTGGGCATGGCCGCCACGCCGACCGGTCTCGGCTACTGGACCGTCGCCGCCGACGGCGGGATCTTCTCCTTCGGCGACGCCGTGTTCCACGGGTCGATGGGCGGCCAGTCCCTCGCCCATCCGATGGTCGGTATCACCGCGACCCCCACGGGCCGGGGCTACTGGACCGTGGCGGCCGACGGCGGGATCTTCGCCTTCGGCGACGCCCTGTTCCACGGCTCGATGGGCGGTCAGTCGCTCGTGCGCCAGATGGTCGGCATGGCCTGCACCCCGACTGGCAGCTACTGGACCGT
>DASRBM010000177.1:0-4541 GCA_035653635.1 Acidimicrobiales bacterium
TTCCGGGGTAGCTCAATCGGCAGAGCAAGCGGCTGTTAACCGCTAGGTTGAGAGTTCGAGTCTCTCCCCCGGAGCACGTTCCATCGGCGCCGCGTCACCAGATCCACCTTGCGGCGTTGCGCCGATAGGCTCGCCCCGCAGTCACACCGGGGCCGTAGCTCAGTGGTCAGAGCAGGGGACTCATAATCCCTGGGTCGCTGGTTCGATCCCAGCCGGCCCCACGGGAGCGCGGTGCGCATGGCACCGGAACGGCGCGGGCGGCGGGAGGTAGGCGATGGACATCGAGGAGTTCTACGCACAGGACGAACGGCGGCGCCGTTCGGCCGAGGTCGAGCTCGGCACCGACTGGTACGACCGTGCCGGCGCCCGTTACGAACTGTCCTGGGTGGTGGACACCGGCGAGCTCTACGTCATGCGCGAGCCGGGCATGCCGCTCGAGACCGATCCGTTCGGCGACGTCTTCCCCGCCCACCTGATCGGATCGGCCATGCCCGTCACCGATCTCACCGTGGCCGTGGTCGGCCATGTCGACGACCAGACCCGCCTCGAGCAGGCGCTCGAGGGCTGGCAGGACGAGATGGGCAAGCCCGGCGGGATCGAATGGCTGGCCGAGCGTCTGCGCAGCGAGGGCATCGACCGGGGCCCGACCGGAATCTGACGGGTCGCGACCGCCGCACCATACTGTCGCCCATGCAAACCCCGACCAGGCCCGGGCCGCACCTGACGCTGGCCCTGCTGACGGTGCTCGCCATCGGCGCCATCCTGTGGTCGCTCACGACCGCGCCGGTCAATGCCGAACAGCAGCTGCGCGCCGCGGCCGGCAACACCAAGGGCGCGGCGAGCTTCGTGTCGACCTTCACGTACGCCCTCGAGACGACGAGCGGCTCGCAGCGCAGCGAGACCGTCCGCTACGTGTACCAGGCGCCCGACCGGGTCGAGGAGATCGGCGTCAACAGCTCCGGCCAGCGTGTCACCCTGCTCGTGATCGGACCGGAGCGCTTCGTCCAGCAGGGGAACGGACGCTGGGTGAAGCTGCGGGCGCCGCTCGGCGCCTCCTACGGCGCCGAGGCGGCCAACGGGTTGCAGGTGCCGATCGACCAGGTGTCGACGGCGACGAACGTCACCCGCAAGGGCGACGTGTTCCGGTTCACGCCCGGGGACGAGGCGAAGTTCCTCCTCACCATCCTCGGTGTGCAACCGGCCCAGCTCACGCCGGGGTCGGTCGAGTTCGTCGCCCAGGTGCAGAACGAGTTCGTCACCACCTTGGAGGTCACGGCCGCGACCTCGACCGAGCGGGTGGGGGCCAAGCTCGTCTACAGCCAGATCGACCACGCGCCGGCCCTGCAGGCGCCTCCGCCGTCCCAGGTCACGGTCCAGGGCTGATCCCGCCGGTGGCTCAGGCCGCCGGCCCTCCTCCTGCGTGAGCTCGCCCGGCGCCCACCCCGGCTGTCGCGCCGCGGCGGGCCCTGACTAGCATCGAGGAGAACAGGTTCCAGTCGGAGGAGGGGACGTGAAGGTCTACGACCGGTTGTTCATCGGAGGGGAGTGGGTGACCCCGGCCGGGAACGGCACCATCGAGGTCATCAACCCCACGACCGAAGAGGTGGCGGGGCGGGTCCCCGACACCACCGAGGCGGACGTGGACCGTGCCGTCGCCGCCGCCCGGGCCGCCTTCGACAGCGGGCCGTGGCCCCGCATGGCGCCGGCCGAGCGGGCCGAGATCCTGACGAAGATCTCCCAGGCCATCCAGGCCGACATGCAGGGCCTGGCCGAGCTCATCTCCACCGAGATGGGTTCGCCGGTGGCGTGGGCGACGATGGGCCAGGTCTTCGCCCCCTCGATGGTCTTCGACTACTACGCCGGGCTCGCCTCCACCTACGCCTTCGACGACGTGCGCCAGGGCCTCATGGGCCAGGTGCTCGTGGCCAACGAGCCGGTCGGCGTGGTGGGCGCCATCGCGCCGTGGAACGTGCCGCTGTTCATCGCCGCGGCCAAGCTGGCGCCGGCGCTCGTGGCCGGGTGCACGGTCGTGTTCAAGCCCGCCCCGGAAACACCGCTCGACGCCTTCCGCCTCGCCGAGCTCTTCGAGGAGGCGGGGCTGCCGAAGGGCGTGCTGTCGGTGGTGCCGGCCGGCCGCGAGGTGGGCGAGCACCTGGTGCGCCACCCCGACGTCGACAAGATCTCCTTCACCGGATCGACCGCGGCGGGCAAGAAGATCGGCGGCCTGTGCGGTGAGCAGCTGAAGCGCTTCAGCCTGGAGCTCGGCGGCAAGTCGGCGGCCATCCTCCTCGACGACGTCAACCTCGAGGAAGCGCTCCCGATGCTGTTGCCGAACGCCATCATGAACAACGGCGAGGCCTGCATCGCCCAGACCCGCATCCTGGCTCCGCGCGACCGCTACCAGGAGGTCGTCGAGGCCCTGGCGGAGAAGGTGTCGGCCATGAAGGTGGGCGACGCGCTCGACCCGACGGTGGAGGTCGGCCCGCTCGTGGCCGAACGCCAGCGCGACCGGGTGGAGGGCTACATCAAGATCGGCCAGGAGGAAGGGGCGAAGATCGCCGTCGGTGGCGGGCGCCCGGCCGGCATCGACAAGGGCTGGTTCGTGGAGCCGACCCTGTTCGTCGACGTCGAGAACAACATGCGCATCGCCCAGGAGGAGATCTTCGGGCCCGTGCTCGCCGTCATCCCCTACGACGGTGGCGACGACAAGGCCGTGGCGGTGGCGAACGACTCGAGCTACGGCCTGTGCGGCTCGGTGTGGACGTCAGACCCCGACCGCGGGCTCAAGGTGGCCCGAGGGGTGCGCACCGGCACCTACATGCTCAACAGCCCCATCCCGATCGACTTCGCCACCCCTTTCGGGGGCTACAAGGAGTCGGGCATCGGGCGGGAGTTCGGGCCCGAGGGCCTGGAGCTGTTCCTGGAGCAGAAGTCGATCGCCTTGCCTGCGGGGTACACGCCGGGCGCCTGACGGCCTGAGAGGGCGCCAGACGGCCCCTTCTGGCCTCCTGGGGAGGCCAGCCCCATCACAATCGGCAGAATTGCCCCTCTGACCAGGGCCTTGCGGCCCTGGCGCGGGTAAATACCGGCTGCCCGTCTGCCGATACCTCTTCCCAGGGAGCGGCACGCCGTGCCGCGCCACGGGGATGGCTGGGGCGCATGGCCGGGACGAACAACCGAGGTCGAGGGGTCGAGGCGGGCTTCACCCTGGTCGAGGTGCTGGTGGCCGGCACCCTCCTGCTGCTCATCCTGGTGCCGACCGCCTACCTCATCGTCAGCTCGACGAAGCTCGTCACCGCCAACAAGGCGTCGGTCACCGCCGCGCAACTGGCCGCCAGCCAACTCGAAGCGGATCGCACCTTCGCCGACACTGCCACATGGTCGGGTGCGCCGGCCGCTCCTTCGGGCTCTTGGCCGGGGTACCTGACGATCCCCTCGCCCGGGATCAAGTACACGATCAGCCGGTCCTATGGCTGGTGCATGGACTCGCAGAGCCAGTCCACGTGGACGACGACGGCAGCGGGCAGCACCATTCCGACCTTCCCGTCGGGCATGGTCGGCTACAAGGAGGTCGTTACCGTCACCTGGCAGACGGGTTCGCTCAAGGCGAGCCAGATCCTCCAGGCGCCCGACACCGTCATCACCGGCGCGTCCGGTTCCATTCCAACATCCGCAGCGAGCTGCCCGTCATGAGCCATCTCCTCGCGCGCGACGAATCGGGCGTCTCGCTCGTGGAGATGGTCATCGCCACGGCGGTGTCGCTCGTCGTGCTGCTGGCGGTGACAGCCACGGTCAACATCGCCAACGACACCACCTCGAAGACCTACCGCCAGGGGGCGTCGCTGCCGGCCGCCCTCTTCGCCGCCCAGAGTATCCAGCGGGCTCTCGGGTCATCGTATGACCCCTACCTCGGGTCACTCAACGGCACGATCACGAACGACTGCGCCACGACGTCGGCCGGCACCACCCAGTACACCGACAGCGGCGGCACGTCGGGCATCTTCGTGTCGAGCGGCACCAATGAGGTCACCTTCTGCGGCTTCACGCCGGGCTCGTCTACCGCCTACACCTACGACCTCTACCTCGGTCCGACCAAGCCCTGCTTCACGTCGTGCACGCTGACGCTCGTGCAATGGCCGTGCACGGTGGCGGGCATGGGAGATGCCAGCTGTGCGGGGACAACTCTGTCAACCAAGTGGGTTGTCTCCGGCGTATCCCAGGGCTCTCTCCACAATGCCGTATTCACCTACAAGTCGATCTCCGGTGCCACTTGGTCGACCGCTCCTTCTCCTTCGAGCTCGACACAAGTGATCGAGATCGACCTGCAGGGGGTGCAGTACTCCTCGTCGGGACCCGAGGTTGTCCGCGATGTTGTGCTGCCCGCGTCCCTCAAGGGGATGAGCTGATGCTTACACGTTTCGCACGCTCGATCCGGCCCGGAAGGCGACGCGAGGAAGGCGGGCAGACCCTCGCGATCGTGGCAGCGCTCCTCGGGGGGCTCGTCATGATCCCGGTGTCCATCCAGTTGTTGTCGACCAACC
>DASRBM010000178.1:0-3492 GCA_035653635.1 Acidimicrobiales bacterium
GGCATCGAGCGCGAGCCGCCGCGCCCGGGACTGGTGGGCACCGGCGGCCCGGGTCAGTGCACCTTCTCCTCCCGTGAGCAGCGCCACCATGTCGGCCGGGAGCCCCACCGCGTCGTCGGTGAGATCGACGACCTCGTCGTCGGCCATCACGCCGGTCCGCCACAGCTCGGGCGAGTGCCATGGTTCGGTCGCCGTCGCCCGCGAGGGGTCGTCGCCGGCCACGCGTTCGACGAAGGTCACCAGTCGCATGGCGGGACGGTACCCGGCGGTGGCCACGACGGCTCCTTGTAGCCTGAGCGGCCATGACCGACCTGCAGGGCAAGGTTGCCCTCGTCACCGGATCCTCGAGCGGCATCGGCGCCGCCACCGCCCGGGCGCTGGCCGCGCGCGGCGCCACCGTGGTGGTCAACTCGGCGCGCTCGGTGGACGCCGGTGAGGCGCTCGCCGCCGAGCTCGCCGGCGCCAGTTACGTGCAGGGCGACGTCGCCGACGCCGAGCAGGCCAGCCACCTCGTGGAGACTGCCGTCGAGCGGCACGGCCGGCTCGACATCCTGGTGAACAACGCCGGCACGACGGCGGTGATCCCCCATCACGACCTCGACGCCGCCACGCCCGAGATCTGGCGCCGCATCTACGACGTGAACGTGGTCGGCACCTGGCAGGTCACCACCGCGGCGGTACCGCATCTCCGGCGCAGCGGTGACGGCGCCATCGTGAACGTGTCCTCCATCGCCGGGCACGCCCAGACCGGGAGCTCCATCCCCTACGCCGCCTCCAAGGCCGCACTCAGTCACATGACGACGCTGCTCGCCAACGTGCTCGGTCCCGAGGTGCGGGTGACGGCGGTGGCGCCCGGTCTCGTCGACACCCCGTGGACGGCCGACTGGGACCTGGTGCGCCAGGTCGTGCGGGAGCGGGCGCCGCTGCGGCGGTCGGCCACCCCCGAAGACGTGGCCGAGGTGATCGTGTCGCTCGTCGGTGCCCGCTACGTGACCGGCGAGGTGGTGCTCGTCGACGGCGGGCTCCACCTCTTCCGCTGAGCGGTCAGCACACCGTCGGGTCGAACGAAGGAGCCGAGGCGCTCGGCGACGGCGCCGGCGCCGGCGTCGGGGTGGAGCCCTGCGACGAGGGCGGCGCCGTCGTGGTCGTGGTGGACGGCGGGAAGATCGGGTTGCCGTAGCGGTCGAGGGGTGGGGTGGACACGGGGCCCGGCGCATGACCGAGGAACTGCGTCAGCACCTGCTCGGCCTGCGGCTGGTTCACGATCTCCACGTCGCCCGCCTGCGAGCTCACGGCCGGCACCACGGGCAAGGTGAACGACTGCAGGCTGGACGGGGAGAAGGCGTGGTACTTCGTCGCGAGCGACAGCATGTCGCCGAACGACAGGTTCTGGTCGACGGTGATGTCGTGCACGACGCCGCCGAGGAAGGCATTCACCGTGAGCGGGTTGAAGCTCCCCTTCGCCTTCGCCGCGATGGCCTGGATGACGATGTTCTGACGCTCGATCCGTCCGATGTCGGATGAGCCGTCGTAGTGCCAGTAGCCGTTCGCGTAGTACTGGTAGTAGCGCGAGCGGGCGAGCCCGAGCGTCTGCTGGCCGTTCAGGAGCTGGCATCCGGTCTTCGTGATGTTCAGCCCCGAGTTGTTGATGCCGTTGTCGTTGTCGCGCACCGGGTACGGGAAGTTCAGGTTGATGCCGCCGAGCGTGTTGACGGCGTTCTCGAGCCCGGTGAAGTCGACCTCGACGAAGTGCTGGATCGGGATGCCGAAGGTGTTCTCGATGGTGGCGATGAGCGGCTGCGGCCCGGTGTCGAACGAGGCGTTGATCTTCTGGTCCTGGGCGAGGCCGGTCGAGGCCGGGACGTCGGACATCTGCACGAAGGTGTCACGCGGGATCGACAGCAGACGGGCGGTGCCCGAGTTCGGGTCCACGTGGAGGATCTTGATGGTGTCGCTGCGCTGACCGCCGGCCTGCTGCACGCTGCCGAAGGAGGTGCCCTGCCCCACCCGGGTGTCCGACCCGACGAGCAGGACGTTGAAGGGTTCGCCGTCGGCCACCGCCGCGCACGTGTTGCAGGCGAGCGTCTTCACCTGACCCCAGCGGTAACGGACGTAGCCGTAGCCGATGGCCGCGATGACGAGGACGACGGCGACCACGACGAGCGACCACCGCAGGATCCGTTCGCCCCGGCTGCGCCGTCTGCGCTGGCGCCGGCCCCTGCGGCCGGGTGCGTCCCCCGGTGCCGGGCGCTCGGGTGCTTCGGTGACCGACCCCCAGCCCGGTGCCACCGTGCCGCTCGACGACACGAGCACGGTGCGACCCGACCGGCCACCCCCGCTCGCGGCCAGCACCTTCTGCGGCCCCGGTGCCGATCGCGAGGGATGGGGCCGCCCGCGGTGGCCCGCGCCAGAGCGGTGTTCAGGACCGGGCACGGCTATCCACGGTACCAGCGCCCTGCGCGCGCCTCGTGTCAGGGCCACGCCTCTTCATGGTCGTGCAAGGTTGCCGACGCGACAGCCCCGACGTCGGCCATCATGGCCGCCATGGCGCACTACAAGGCCCCCGGCTGGTTCACCCGTCACATCTTCAACGGCGCGGTGGCGGGCGCCACCAGGCTCGGGCTGAGCGTGTGGGGCTCGCGTGTGCTGCGCGTCCGGGGGCGCACCACGGGCGAGTGGCGCACCACGCCGGTGAACCTCCTCACCTTGGACGGCGACCGCTATCTCCTGGCGCCGCGAGGGGAGACCCAGTGGGTGCGCAACCTGCGGGTGGCGGGCAGCGGTGAGCTGCTGCTCGGACGGCGGGCCGAGGCCTTCACCGCCACCGAGGTCACCGACCCCGACGCCAAGGCCCGCATCCTGCGGGCCTATCTGCGCCGGTGGCAGGCGGAGACGGGCGTGTTCTTCGACGGCGTGCGTCACGACTCGCCGGACGAGGACGTCGCCCGCATCGTGCCCCGCCACCCGGTGTTCCTCATCGGGCCGCCGGCGGCGGCCTGAGGCCGCGGCGTCATGGACATCGACGTCTGGCTACCCACCCCGAGCCCGCTCGCCACCCCCGACTACCTGGCGGCCGTGGCCCGCGAGGCCGAGGAGCGCGGCGTCGCCACCTTGTGGGTGGGCGAGCACGTCGTCTTCTTCGACGGCTACGCGTCGAGCTATCCCTATGCGGCGGACGGAAAGATGCCGCTGCCGGGGGACACCGGCCTGCTCGAGCCGCTGTCGACGCTGTCCTTCCTTGCCGGGGTGACCACGCGCCTGCGCCTCGGCACGGCCATGTTGCTGCTCCCCCAGCGCAACCCCGTGTACACGGCCAAGGAGACCTCGACCCTCGACTGGTTGTCGGGGGGACGGCTCGACCTCGGAGTCGGCGTGGGCTGGTTGCGCGAGGAATTCGACGCCCTACAGGCGCCGTGGCCCGAGCGGGGCGCCCGCACCGACGAGTACCTGCAGGTCCTGCACAGCCTGTGGTGCGACGACCGCCCGGCCTTC
>DASRBM010000179.1:0-5984 GCA_035653635.1 Acidimicrobiales bacterium
CACCCGACGTGGCGCATGGGCCCGAAGATCACGGTGGACTCGTCGACGCTCATGAACAAGGGCCTCGAGGTCATCGAGGCGCACGAGCTGTTCGACGTGGACTACGACCGGATCTCGGTGGTGATACACCCCCAGTCCATCGTGCACTCCATGGTCGAGTTCACCGACGGCTCCACCGTGGCCCAGCTGTCGAACCCGGACATGCGCCTGCCCATCGGCTACGCACTGGGCTATCCGGCCCGCCTGCAGCGTCCCTACGGCGCCCTCGACTGGTCGACCCTCGCCCGTCTCGACTTCGAGGTACCCGACCGCGGGGTCTTCCGGTGCCTGGCCCTGGCCGAGGAGGCCGGCCGGGCGGGCGGCCTCGTGCCAGCGTGGCTGAACGCCGCCAACGAAGTGGCGGTGGCCGCCTTCCTCGACGGGGGTATCGGATGGGGGTCCATCGCCACCGTCGTGGAGCAGACCCTGCAGCACTTCGACAGCCCCGAGCCGCACGACGCCGGCGACGTCGTGGAGGCCGACCTCCGTGCCCGCGCTCAGGCCCGCCACAGTCTGAGCCGATTGACTACAGCATCGTGACCGAACTCGAGACCGGCCCCCGCCGCCCACCCCCCGGCTTCGGCACGCCCGCCCCCCGGCCCGCCCGGCCCGGGGGCAGCTCCGGGCGCGAGCTGGTCCAGCTGGCGATCGTGGTGGCGGCGGTCGTCCTCGCCGCGGTCGTCACCGGCACGGCCGACATCCTCGTCGTCATCGTCGCCCTCATCGTCATGGTGATGCTCCACGAGCTCGGCCATTTCGCCACGGCCAAGTGGAGCCACATGAAGGTGACCGAGTACTTCCTCGGCTTCGGTCCCCGGCTGTGGTCGGTGCGCAGGGGGGAGACCGAGTACGGCATCAAGGCCATCCCCGCCGGCGGCTACGTGCGCATCGTCGGGATGAGCAACCTCGAGGAGGTGGACCCGGCCGACGAGCCGCGCTCGTACCGCCAGCAGCCGTTCCGCAACCGGCTCGTGGTGGCGCTCGCCGGCTCGTTCATGCACGGGGTGATGGCCTTCGTCCTCGTGTGGGCCTACTTCACCTTCTCGGGTGTGCCGTCGGCCGACGTCGTGCGGATCCAGGCCCTCGCACCGCTCAGCCACAATCTCGACCCCGCCCGCACCGCCGGTCTGCGCGCCGGTGACATCGTGAAGAGCATCGACGGCAAGGCGGTCACCGGTCCCGACATGGTCATCCACCTCGTCGGCTCCCACGCCGGCACCCCGGTCACGATCGTGGTCGAGCGGGCCGGGGCCGAGCGCACGGTGGTGGTGACCCCGGTGGCCGACAATCCGGCCGGCGCCAGCGCCACCGCCGCGCCGACGGGCCACATCGGCGTCGTGCTCGGCGAGGGGAGCCGCAGCGTCGGCCCCATCGGGGCGGTCGCCAAGTCGGGGGTGGCCATCGGCAGCACGGTGACGGCATCGTTCTCCGCGCTCGGGCAGATCTTCTCGGCCCACGGGCTGTCGCAGTACTGGCACGACCTGACGAACTCGAAGGCGGCGGCCGCCTCCGAGCACAGCGCCGTGCGCATCCAGTCGATCTATGGGGCCGTGCGCACCGCGGCGCAGGGGGTGCAGGCCGGATGGGGCGCCTTCGTCGCCGTCTTCGTCTCCATCAACGTCTTCGTCGGCATCCTCAACCTGTTGCCCATGCTCCCGCTCGACGGCGGCCACGTGGCCATCGCCGTCTACGAGCGCATCCGCAGCCGCAAGGGCCGGCGCTACCACGCCGACGTGGCCAAGCTGGCCCCGGTGGCCTACGCCTTCGTGGTCTTCCTGGGCTTCATCGTGGTGAGCTCGCTCTACCTCGACATCACCCACCCGGTGGCGAACCCCTTCCACTAGGCCCTCGGCCCCGATCGGGACGGGCGCCCCCTCCGGTGTCGGCCGGGGCGGCCGGGCCCGGCACAATGGTGGGGAAGGAGGCCGTCATGAGCCGCACCACCCGTCTGACCGGCGAGCGCCGGCCGACCCGCCAGATCCGCCTGCGCCACCCGAAGGGCGACGTGCTCGTGGGCGGCGGGGCGCCGGTCACGGTGCAGTCGATGACGACCACGAAGACGGCCGACGTGGAGGGGACCCTCACCCAGATCTACGCCCTCGCCGCGGCGGGCGCCGACATCGTGCGGTGTACCTGCAACGAGCCCGAGGCGGCCGAGGGCCTCGCCCACATCGTGCCGCGCGCGCCGGTGCCCATCGTGGCCGACATCCACTTCCATCACGAGATGGCGCTTGCCGCGCTGGAGGCGGGCGTGCACGGTCTGCGGCTCAATCCCGGCAACCTGCGCAAGGAGGCGGAGATCAAGCAGGTGGCCTCGGAGGCGAAGGACCGCGGCGTGCCCATCCGCATCGGCGTCAACGCCGGTTCGCTCCACCCCGACCTCTACAAACGGTTCGGAGGGGCGACCCCCGAGGCGCTCGTCGAGTCGGCCCGAATGGAGCTCGCCTACTTCGCCGAGGTCGGCTTCGACGACGTGAAGATCTCGGTGAAGGCCTCGTCGGTCCCGCTCATGATCGACGCCTACCGCCTGGCGTCGGAGACCTTCGACCACCCGCTGCACCTCGGTGTCACCGAAGCCGGCCCGCCGCCGGCCGGGCTCATCAAGGGGACCGCCGGCATCGCCACCCTCCTCGCCGAGGGCATCGGCGACACCATCCGCTACTCGCTCACCGCCGATCCGGTGGAGGAGGCACGTGCCGGCCGCCAGCTGCTCGAGGCGTTGGGCCTGCGCGAGCGCAAGGGCCTCGACCTCATCGCCTGCCCGAGCTGCGGCCGGGCGGAGATCGACGTGATCGGCGTGGCCGGTGAGGCCCAGCGCGCCCTCGAGCACCGCAATCTGCCGCTGCAGGTGGCCGTCATGGGCTGTGTCGTGAACGGTCCCGGTGAGGCACGCGAGGCCGACCTCGGGATCGCGGCGGGGCGCCGCAAGGGCCACCTCTTCATCAAGGGGAAGATCGTGCGCGTGGTGCCCGAGGACCAGATGGTCGAGGCCCTCGTGGCCGAGGCCGAGCGCCTGGTGGCCGAAGGCATCGAAGCCCGCCTGGCCGCGGCCGACGCCGGTGCCGAAGCCGAGGCGGAAGCGGACCGCAAGGCCCTGTTCGAGCAGCGCGGCGCCGATGCCAACCACGCGGCGGAGAAGGTGGAGCTGATCCGGCGCACGGTGGCGCACACCGAGGATCAGTAGGCGCGACCGAGGACCGCCACCAGCTCGTCGTCGCCGGCGTCACCCGGCGGGGTGCTCCCGTCCGGCGACACCAGACATCGCACCGACACGCCCGCCGCGTTGGCGGTCGCCTCGCCGTCGGGCCCGAGCGACCGCACCGGCAGGAGGGCGAATCCGTCCTGGGCGGCGGCGACCGCGTCCTCGACGGATCCCACCTCCACCGTGTGGGCGCGGCGGAAGTCCTCCGCCTCCTGGAGCAGCGCCTGCTGCGCGTCGTCGAGGACCCGGCGGACGTGCTCGACGACGGCGCCCAGGGCGGCGGGCTCCTTCGTCGCATCGTGGCGTCTCGCCAGCACCACCTCACCCCGGCCGAGGTCGCGCGGCCCGACCTCGATGCGCACGGGGACGCCCTTCAATTCCCAGTCGACGATGCGGCGCCCGAACGACGTGTCGAGCCGGTGGTCGAGGACCACCCGTACGCCGGCGGCGGCGAGCTCGTCGCGTAGGCGTTCGGCGGCGGCGCCGGCGCCGTCCTCGTCGCGCACGAGGAGGACGACCGCCTGCTGCGGCGCCAGCCGTGGGGGGAGCCGGAGCCCGGCGTCGTCGCCGTGCGCCATGATCAGCGCCCCCATGAGCCGCGACGAGGCGCCCCACGACGTCTGCCAGGCATGGCTCTGAGCCCCGGTGTCGTCGAGGAAAGTGATGTCGAAGGCCCGGGCGAAGTTCTGTCCGAGCTCGTGGCTCGTGCCCATCTGCAGGGCCTTGCCGTCGCGCATCATGCCTTCGCACGTCCACGTAGTGTCGGCCCCGGCGAAGCGCTCGCGGGCGGTCTTGCGGCCGGTGTAGACGGGGATGGCGAGCACGTCGACCATGAAGGCCCGGTAGACGTCGGCCAGCACCTGCAGGGCGAAGACGCGGGCGTCGGCCTGGGTGGCATGGGCCGTGTGCCCCTCCTGCCACAGGAACTCCGTCGTGCGGAGGAAGAGCCGTGGCCGGAGCTCCCAGCGCACCACGTTGGCCCACTGGTTCACCTTGAGCGGCAGGTCGCGGTGGCTCTGGATCCACTTCGAGAAGTAGGCGTTGATGATCGTTTCGCTCGTGGGGCGGACGACGACCGGCTCCTCGAGCTTCTTGCCGCCGCCGTGGGTGACGACGGCGAGCTCGGGGGAGAAGCCCTCGACGTGCTCGGCCTCCTTGTGGAGGTAGCTCTCGGGGATGAAGAGGGGGAAGTAGGCGTTGTCCACGCCGAGCTGCTTGATGCGGGCGTCGAGGTCGGCCTGCATCCGCTCCCAGATCCCGTAGCCGTAGGGGCGGATGACCATGGTGCCGCGCACGGGGCCGTTGTCGGCCAGCTCGGCCTTCGACAGCACGTCCTGGTACCAGCGGGGGAAGTCGTCGGCTTGGGCGGTGAGCACCTCGGGCTTGGCCATGACCGCACGATGCTAGGCGGCGCCGGCAGCGGGCCCGGCGGCGTCGGGGATGGCGCCGTCAGGCGCTCGCCGGCCCCGGACCTTCGTGGACGATGCGCCGCCCCGAGACGAACTCAGGGGCGAGGCACACGACGTGGTCGCGGTGGCCCGGGGCCCACGAGGCGAGCGGCAGGGCCAGCGCCCGCTCGATCTGGACGGGATCGTGCAGCACGCCGGCGATGCCGACGGCGAGGACGCTCCACCCCTCGTGGTACGTGAGGTCGACCTCGTCGACCTCGAAGGCGATGACCGCGTTGCGGGTGGCGGCGTCGAGCTTGGTGCCGGTCCCGGTGCGGAACACGATCATGCCGTCGAGGATGCCGTAGTTGACCGGGAAGACCGCCGGCACGGCGCCGATGGAGACGGCCACCCTGCCGACCGAGGCGCGACCGAGCAGGTCGAGGCACTCCGCCTCGTCGAGCACGGCGAGCCCGACGTCGTCGACGATCACCGTGCCAGCGTCGCCTAACAGCGGAGACCCGGCATAGGGGCCAAGGTCCCCACGTCGGGGCCGGGCGGGCGCACGGGGGCCGCCGGAGGCCGGAAAACCCCCTGCGCCGCCGGAGGATCCGACAAGGGCCACTGCTATACTCGACTCCGCCGTTCAGAAGTGGAGTAGGTACGTCGAAGCGTGGGCGGGCAGCCCACGCTTCTGCTTTCCGCTCCCATTTCGAGAGCACGACGGGGCCCGTCCGACGGGCGCCGACAGGATGGGCCGGACCAGACGAACCAGGCAGAGAGGGAGGTGACCGACACGGTGGGTGACGAGCTGTTCGACGTGCTCGCCCCCGCCGTGGCTCCCACGGGGCTCGAGCTGGTCGACGTCGAGGTCCGCAGCGGTCTGGTGCGGGTGACGGTCGACGGTCCGGCCGGTGTCGATCTCGACGCCATCGCCGAGGCGACGCGGGCGGTGTCCGCCGCCCTCGACGCCCACGACCCCTTGCCCGGCCGCTACACCCTCGAGGTGTCGAGCCCGGGGGTCGAGCGCCCCTTGCGCCGTCCCGAGCACTTCCGCCGGGCCGTGGGGGAGCAGGTCAGCATCCGCACCGTGGCCGGCGGCGAGGGCGAACGCCGCTTCAGCGGCGAGCTGGTGTCGGCGGACGACGAGGGCGTGGTCCTCGCCGGCGACGGCCTCGGGGAGGGCGGCCGGCGCTTCGCCTACGACGAGATCGAGCGGGCGCGCACCGTGTTCGAGTGGGGCGCCCAGCCCCGGCCCGGGAGCGGGTCGGCCGGGCGCCGCGGCGCGGGCGCGCCACGCGGCAGCGACAGGAAGAGGGTCACCACGCCATGAGCAAGACGAACTTCGAGTTCCT
>DASRBM010000180.1:0-7897 GCA_035653635.1 Acidimicrobiales bacterium
GTCCAGCCCATGGTGTGGCCGCCGTAGGGCTCGATGCCGTAGGTGATGCCGACCATCACGGCGATGAGGCCGAGGGCGAAGGTGATGTTGCCGGCCCAGTCGATCTGAGCGGTGCGGTGCACCCCCACCTCGCGCAGCTTCATGTAGCCCCACAGCGTGCCGGCCACGCCGACAGGGACCGACACGAGGAAGATGAGCCGCCAGTTGATCGGGGCCAGGACGCCGCCGAGGACGAGGCCGATGAACATCCCGCTGATGCCCGCCGCCTGGTTGATGCCGAGGGCCATGCCCCGCTGATGCTCGGGGAAGGCGTCGGTGAGGATGGCGGCGGAGTTCGCCACGAGCATGGCGGCGCCGATCCCCTGGAACACCCGCATGACGACGAGGAACCATCCCGCGGCGGCGCCGTGCATCCACGTGACCGTCAGGACCAGGGAGAAGAGGGTGAAGACGGCAAACCCGAGGTTGTACATACGCACCCGCCCGAAGATGTCGCCCAGGCGCCCCAGGTTGACGACGAGCACGCTCGTCACCACCAGGAAGCTCAGGATCATCCACAGCAGATAGAAGCTGTTGCCCGCCTTGAGCGGGTCGAGGTGGATACCACGGAAGATGTCTGGCAGCGAGATGAGCATGATCGACCCGTCGATGGTCGCCATGAGCACGCCCATCGTCGTGTTGACGAGGGCGGTCCACTTGTAGCTGCCGGGCCGACCGCTGTGCGCAGCCGCAGCGCGCCCCGTCGTGCCGGACCCGGTGGCGCCCGGATCGGACCCATTCTTTACGTTCACGTCAACTGCCACTCAAATTCATGGTAGCGGCTCCCCGCCGACCACCGGGACGAAGGTCCCTATTCGGTCCGTCTGCGTCGCCCGATGGAAACGGAACAGCCCAACCAGGGGGTGCGGCTTGCGACCCTCCTTCTCTACTTCTCCGGTCGGCGCAGGGGCGGCGGCCACCGGGGTGCGACGCCTGTCCGTTGCGGTCGTGGTCGCCGTTGTCCTCGCCGGTGGCGTCGTCCAGGTCGCCGTGCTCGCCGGCGCGCCCCGACCGGCTGCTGCCGACACCGTCGGCGGTGTGGTGGTGACCAGTGTGTCGTGGACATCGGACTACACGCTCAGCTTCACGTGGACGGATCCGCCGCCGCCCGATCAGGGTTCGAGCTGGTCCGGCGGGACCTGGTGGGTGACTGACGGCGAGGGCAACCAACTCTGCACGGACTACCTGAACTCCGACAGCTCGACCTCGTACTCCACGACCTGCGATCCGGCGAACTACGTGGTGCCGGGCCACACCTGCTACCTGTACCTGAACGTCGCCGGCACCGCCTACGACGAGTACGCGGAGTCCGACGCCACCCCCGTCACGTTCCCGGGGACCCCGACCACCACCACCGTGCCCCCGACCACCGCTCCGCCCCGGACCACGGTTCCGTCGGTGACGGTGCCGTCGGTGTCCACCCCGGCTCCGCCGGCCTCCACCACGACGACGACACCCACACTCGAATCGCCGCGCGGCTCGGCGTCGATCGATCCGCAGGACACGGCCGACTGCCTGGCGCACAACCCCTTACTGGCCGTCGACGCCGAGGTGCGCGTGAAGCTGGCCGCCGCGAACGCTCGTATGACGACGCTCGAGGACGAGAAAAGGTCGCTCGACAAGCAGATGAACGACGTCACCCAGGACATGAGCCTGCCGATCGAGAAACGCAATCAGCAGCTCGCCAAGCTGCACGGTGCCATGAGCGAGCTCGTGCGCTTCACTATCCCGGAACAGCAGAAGAACATCGCAGCGCTCCAAGATGGCCTCGACCGAATGGCGGCCAGCTCGGCGAAGGAACGGGCCAACTGTGGCGGTGCCGGCGTCACCGGCGGTGGAGGTGCCCTGCCGGGCGCCGAGAGTGCCGGAACTGCTCGGCTCGAGGCCCAGCCCGGGACCAGGGGGTTCCAGTCACTGCCGTGGTTCGTGGACGTGCAGTCCGGCGTTCTGCACTGGACCGAGCACCTCACCACCTTCTCCTGCCGGTTCGGAACCGTGTCGGATCCTTCGAGAGCCAGTTTCGTCATGCAGCGCTGCCACTATGTGGCGACGCCGACGGCGATGGCCGTCCTGCGCGGCACCGAGTTCACGGTCGCCGTCAATTCGACCGCCACTACGTTCATCGTCCTCTCCGGCTCGCTCGACGTGACCGACCTGGGACAGCACAGGGTCGTCCACGTCACCGCCGGACACACAACCACGGTGGCGGCGGGATTCGTACCGAGTGATCCCGTCCCCTTCGACCCCTCCACGCTCGACCGCTGGTGGACGCAGGGGGCGGGCTGGCCGTTCGTGCTAGCCACCAGCCTCGGCGCCGGCGTCCTCGCCGGAGCGGTCTGGTTCGTGGTCCGTCGCCGCCGTCGTGGTGGGGAAGCCCGTTCGGCGCCGACTGGGGAGGTCGACGGCATGGCCATCGCCGCCTTCGTGCTGGGCGTGCTCTGGCTCTTCTGGATCGGCTCTATCGTCGCCACCGTCCTCGGTCATGTGAGCCTAGGGCGGATCAAGCATGCCGGTCGGCGCGGGCGAGGACTTGCGACAGCCGGCGCGGTGCTCGGATGGGTGGGCGTGGCGTCGCTCGTGCTGGTGGCGACTGTCGGGACCGTCACGACGCTCCGGGCGGAAGACCAGAAGTCCGCCGATCGGATTCTCTCCGACGCCGTCGCGGCCAGCCGGCGACAGAGCAGCGTGGAGGTGACGGGATCGATGGGCATGACCGCGGCAGGACCGATGATGGTCGACCTGGTGGTCTCGAGCGCTAGTGCCGGCGGTGTGGTCGTCGAGGGATCGACTCGCATGTGGATCGTGGTGACCCCATCGACGCTGTACCTTCAGGGCAACGCTGGCTTCTGGCAGCAGTACACCGACGCGGGCACTGCGGCCACGATGGCCGGCCAGTGGGTGAGCGTGCCGACGAGCGACCCGCGCTTCGGGGACCTCACCGGGCTCATGCACGTGTGGGATGGGCTGCGACCCACCGGCACGCTCACGAAGGGCGGGCCCACTTCCTTCGACGGCAGGTCGGTCGTCCCTCTCACCGACGACGCCGGCAAGACCCTGTACGTGGCGGACAACGGGCCGCCCCTCATCGTTGGGATCGCCAGGAGCGCCACCGCCGCCAACGGCGCCGGCCAGGTCGTGATGCGGAACTACGGGACGGCGCCGGTTCCCGCCGCTCCCGTGCGCTCCACTGCGCTGACCGGCTGACGGCTGACCGGGGTCCCACCCTGCGAGGACCTCCGGCCCTGCCGACCTGGTGGCCGCCGGCAGTCGAATGGAACCGATGCTGCAGATCCGCATCCACGGACGGGGCGGCCAGGGCGTCGTCACCGCGGCCGAGCTGCTGTCGGTGGCCGCCTTCGACGAAGGCCGGCACGCTCAGGCCTTCCCGAGCTTCGGCTCGGAGCGCACCGGCGCGCCGGTGGTCTCCTTCTGCCGGATCGACGACGAGCCCATCCGCACCCGCGAGCCGATCACCTCCCCCGACGTCGCCATCGTGCAGGACGCCACCCTGCTGCGGCAGGTGGAGGTGTTCGAGGGGTTGCGACGAGGCGGGTTCGTGCTCGTCAACTCGTCGCGCACGGCGGCCGAGCTCGGGCTCGAGTCCCTCGTCGCGCACTGCGGGGACGACCACGTGGTCACCGTGCCCGCCACCGAGCTGGGGCTCGCCCACATCGGCCGCCCACTGCCGAACGTCGTCCTCCTCGGCGCCTTCGCCGCCCTCACCGGCGCGGTGTCGTTGTCGTCGGTGCTCGCGTGCGTGGCGGAGCGCTTCGAGGGGCCGGTCGCCGCCGCCAACGCGGCAGCGGCCACCGCCGCCCACGCGCTGGTGGCCCACCGTCCGGTCGAGTTGCCGGCCAGGGCCGGAGCCTGAGGTGCGCCGCCAGATCGAGGGTTCTCGGGCGGTGGCCGAAGCCGTGGCCGCCTGCCGGCCCGAAGTCGTGTGCGCCTACCCGATCTCGCCCCAGACCCACATCATCGAACGGCTCGGGGTGCTCGTGAAGACGGGTGCGCTCGCCCCGTGTGAGTTCGTCAACGTGGAGTCCGAGTTCGCCGCCATGTCGGTGTGCATCGGCGCCTCGGCCGCCGGCGCCCGGGCCTACACGGCCACGGCCAGCCAGGGCCTGCTCTTCATGATCGAGGCCGTCTACAACGCGGCCGGTCTGGGGCTGCCGATCGTCATGACCGTCGCCAACCGCGCCATCGGCGCACCCATCAACATCTGGAACGACCACAGCGACGCCATGGCCGTGCGCGACGCCGGCTGGCTGCAGCTGTTCGCCGAGAGCAACCAGGAGGCGGCCGATCTCCACGTGCAGGCCTTCCGCCTGGCCGAGGAGCTGTCGGTCCCGGTGATGGTGAACATGGACGGCTTCGTGCTCACCCACGCCTTCGAGGCCGTGGAGGTCCCCGACCCGGTGCTCGTCGACCGGTTCCTGCCGCCGTATGAACCGCGCCAGGTCCTCGACCCGGCCGACCCGGTGTCCATCGGTGCCATGGTCGGCCCCGAGGCCTTCGAGGAGGTGCGCTACCTCGGCCATCACAAGCAGCTCCAGGCTCTCGACGCGGTCCCCGAGGTGGCGGCGGCCTTCGCCGAGACCTTCGGGCGCCAGGCCGGGGGCCTCGTGCAGCCGTATCGCACCGAGGACGCCGAGACGGTCGTCGTGGCCATGGGGTCGGTGCTCGGCACCGTCAAGGACGTCGTCGACGAGCTGCGCGGCATCGCCGCCTTCGACGGCCATGCCGGACGCGATCCGGTGGGCCGCATCGGCGTGCTCGGCATCTCGACGTTCCGTCCCTTCCCGGCGGCGGCCGTCCGCGCCGCCCTGGCGGGAGCGCGTCGGGTGGTCGTCCTCGAGAAGGCCATGGCGCCAGGTGCGGGGGGCATCCTCGCCGCCGACGTCGCCCTCGCGCTGGCAGGCGAGGACGCGGTGGTCCACAGCGTGGTGGGGGGCCTCGGTGGGCGGCCCATCACCTCGGCGTCGCTGCGCACGCTCCTCACCGAGGCGCACGCTGGCTGGCTCGGCCGCCTCACCTTCCTCGACCTGCGCCACGACCTCGTGGACGGCGAGCTCGCCCGGATGGCCGCCACCCGCCGGTCCGGGCCGTCGGCCGAGAACCTGCTGCGCCACCGTATCGGCTCGGGAAACGGTGCCGGCTCGGCATTGCCCGCCGAAGGGGCCGGCGCATGACCACGCAACGCATCCGCTTCTACCAGACCGGCAGCTTCGTGGTCGGCAACCGCCTCCTCGACGAGGCGGACCGGAGTGTGCAGGCCGATCCGGCTCGCACCAACGCGCTCACTTCCGGCCACCGCGCCTGTCAGGGCTGTGGCGAGGCGCTCGGCGCCCGCTACGTGCTCGACGCGGCCAACGCGGCGGCCGGCGGGCAGCTGGTGGCGGTCAACGCCACCGGTTGCCTCGAGGTCTTCTCCACCCCCTACCCCGAGACGTCGTGGCGGGTGCCGTGGCTCCACTCGCTGTTCGGCAACTCGCCGGCCGTCGCCACCGGGGTAGCGGCCGCCATGAAGGTGAAAGGTCGCACCGACGTGCGAGTCGTGGCCCAGGCCGGCGACGGGGGCACCGTCGACATCGGCTTCGGCTGCCTGTCGGGCATGTTCGAGCGCAACGACGACGTCCTTTTCGTCTGTTACGACAACGAGGCCTACATGAACACCGGTGTGCAGCGCTCGGGGGCGACGCCACCTGCGGCCCGCACGGCCACCACCGAGGCGGTGGGCACGGAGCCGGGGACACCGTTCGGCCAGGGGAAGGACATGCCCCGCCTGGCCATGGCGCACGGCATCCCGTACGTGGCGACGGCGACGGTGGCCGACCTGCGCGACCTCGAGGCGAAGGTCCGAAAGGCGACGGCCGTGCGCGGGGCGCGCTACCTGCACGTGCTCGTGCCCTGTCCCCTCGGGTGGGGGAGCGCGGCGCGCGACACGGTGCTCCTCGCCCGCCTGGCCGCCGAGAGCGGGATCTTCCCGGTCTTCGAGGCCGCGCACGGCCGGGTCACGACCGTGGCCCCGATCCGCCACCGGGTGCCGGTCACCGCCTACCTGGAGCGCCAGACCCGCTACCGCCATCTCTTCGGCGACCCCGGGCGCCCCGACGTGGTGGCCCGCATCCAGGCCAGGGCCGACGACAACATCGAGCGGTACGGGCTCCTCGCCGATGACGGTGATTTCGACGGGCGGGGGATCTCGTGATGGACCGGCCCTTCGCCATCACCCTCGGCGTCGGCTCGAGCCTGGCCAACCACACCGGCACCTGGCGGGTGGAGCGTCCGGTGTACGGCGACCGGCTCCCGCCGTGCAACGACGCCTGCCCGGCCGGCGAGAACGTGCAGCGCTGGCTCTACCACGCCGAGGAAGGGGACTACGAGCAGGCGTGGCGGGTGCTCGTGGCCGACAATCCCCTCCCGGCGGTGATGGGGCGCGTCTGTTACCACCCGTGTGAGACGTCGTGCAACCGCGCCCAGCACGACGAGGCCGTCGGCATCAACGCGGTGGAGCGGTTCCTCGGCGACGAGGCGTTGCGACGCGGCTGGGCGCTGCCCGGTGCGGGACCGGACACCGGAAAACGTGTGCTCGTCGTCGGCTCCGGGCCGGCCGGATTGTCGGTGGCGTATCACCTGCGTCGTCTCGGTCACGGCGTCACCATCCGCGAAGCGACCCCCAAGCCGGGCGGCATGATGCGCTACGGCATCCCGCACTACCGGCTTCCCCGCGACGTGCTCGACGGCGAGATCGAGCAGCTGCTCGCGCTCGGCATCACGCTCGAGCTCGGCGCCACCGTCACCGATGTGCCCGGGGCCATGGCCAGTGGCGGCTTCGACGCCGTCTTCCTCGCCGTCGGAGCGGGCATCTCCCGACGGGCCTATGTCCCGGCCGGTGACGCCGCCCGGGTGGTCGACGCCCTGTCGCTGCTGCGGGGGATGGAGGCCGACGAGCGGCCCCTCCTCGGCCGGCGTGTCGCCGTCTACGGCGGGGGCGACACGGCCATGGACGCGGCCCGCACGGCCCGACGCCTCGGGGCCACCGACGCCGTGGTCGTCTACCGCCGCACCCGCGACCGCATGCCGGCGCACGACGAGGAGGTCGACGAGGCGCTCGCCGAGGGTGTGCGCATGCGCTGGCTGTCGACGGTGAAGCAGGCGGACGCGGGCAGGCTCGTGATCGAGAAGATGGTCCTCGACGAGCACGGCTTCCCCCAGCCGACCGGTGAGCTCGAGGAGCTCCAGGCCGACACCCTGGTCCTCGCGCTCGGACAGGAGTCGGACCTGTCGCTCATCGGTGCCATGGGCGATGTCGGTGTGCGCGACGGGGTGGTGGAGGTGGGAACCGATCTCATGACCGGGCATCCGGGTGTGTTCGCCGGCGGGGACATGTCGGGCATGGTGACCGCCGGTGCCATGACGCCGGCCGAACGGACGGTGACGACCGCCATCGGCCATGGCAAGCAGGCGGCCCGCCACATCGACGCCTGGTTGCGCGGGGCGACCTACGCACCAGCCGTGCGGCACGAGGTCGCCGGCTTCGACCGGATGAACCCGTGGTACTACGCGGATGCCCCTCGCACGATGCGCCCCCGGCTCGAGCCGGCCCGGCGCACGTCCACGTTCGACGAGGTCGTGCACGGGCTCGACGAGAGCACTGCGCTGTACGAGGCGCGCCGCTGCCTCTCCTGCGGCAACTGTCTCGCGTGTGACAACTGCTACGGGCTCTGTCCCGACAACGCCGTCCGGAAGGTCGCGCCGGGCACCGCGTACGGGTACGAGATCGACATGAACTACTGCAAGGGGTGCGGCATCTGCGCCGCCGAGTGCCCCGCAGGCGCGATCACGATGGTGCCGGAGG
>DASRBM010000181.1:0-3272 GCA_035653635.1 Acidimicrobiales bacterium
GCATCCTCGCCTGCCTGATGCGCGGCGCCACGCTGGTGCCGCTGCCGGTGTTCGACGTCGACCGCGTCCTCGAGACCATCGAGCGGGAGCGCATCACGGTACTCCCGGGGCCTCCGACGCTCTACCAGTCGCTCCTGGAACATCCCCGCCGGCACGAGCACGACCTGTCGAGCCTTCGTCTCGTCGTCACCGGCGCCGCCGTGGTGCCGGTGGAGCTGATCCGCCGCCTGCGCGAAGAGTTGCAGGTCGAGACTGTCCTCACCGCGTACGGGCTGACGGAGTCGACGGGCGTGGTGACCATGTGCCGCCAGGGCGACGCGGCGGAGACCATCGCCTTCACGTCGGGCCGGGCCATCCCGGGCCTGGAGGTCCGCGTCGTCGACGACGGAGGCCGGGCGCTTGCCCCCGGGGAGCCCGGCGAGGTCGTGGTGCAGGGCTACACCGTGATGTCCGGCTATCTCGACGACGAGGAGGCCACGGCCGAGACCATCGACGGGGAGGGGTGGCTCCACACCGGGGACATCGGTGTCCTCGACGAGAGCGGCAACCTGCGGATCACCGACCGGAAGAAGGACATGTTCATCGTGGGCGGCTTCAACGCCTACCCGGCTGAGATCGAAGGGGCGCTCCTGCGCCATCCGGCGGTGGCGCAGGCGGCCGTCGTCGGCGTACCGGACGAGCGTCTCGGCGAGGTCGGGCATGCGTTCGTCGTGCCGCGGGCCGGTTTCGAGACGGCCTCGCTCGCCGACGACATCGCGACCTGGTGTCGTGATGAGATGGCCAACTTCAAGGTGCCCCGTCGGGTGGAGATCGTGGACGCCCTGCCGGTGAACGCGAGCGGCAAGGTCCTCAAGACCGAGCTGCGTCTCCGGGCGACGCACTCGACGCAGGGCTGACCGGAGAAACCCGCTCAGCAGCATCGATCAGAGGAACTGCAGAGGAACCGATCAGAAGATCGGGACGGAAGAACCGACAAGGGAGCATGCATGCGCGGGATCGTGTACACGGGTGACGACGCCACGGTGACCGACGAGCTGCAGGTGGGAGATCCGGGTCCGACCCAGGTGAAGGTGAGGATCCAGGCGGCCGGTGTCTGCCACTCCGACCTGTCGGTGATCGACGGCACGATCCCCTGGAAGGCCCCCTCGGTCCTCGGGCACGAAGGAGCCGGCATCGTCGAGGCCGTCGGTTCGGCGGTCAAGTCGGTGCAGCCTGGCGACCACGTCGTCATCGCCACCATCGCCAACTGCGGTACCTGCCGGGCATGTGCCACCGGCCATCCCACGTGGTGCATCAAGACCCTCGGCAACGTGTCCACCCCGTTCACCTACAAGGGCGAACCGGCGTCGAACTTCGCGGCGGCCTCCGTCTTCACCGAGTACACGATCGTCGAGGCCGTACAGGCCGTGCCCATCGCCAAGGACGTCCCCTTCACCTCGGCCGCCCTCATCGGGTGCGGGGTCCTCACCGGCGTCGGTGCGGTGCTCAACCGGGCAACCGTGGCACCGGGGTCGACGGCGGCCGTGTTCGGCGTCGGTGGGGTCGGGCTCAACGTCATCCAGGGGCTGCGGCTCGCCGCCGCCAGTCGGATCGTCGCCGTCGACACGGTGGCGGCGAAGGAGCCACTCGCCCGGCAGTTCGGGGCAACGGACTTCGTCGACGCCTCGGCCGAGGACTCGGTGGCCCGTATCAGAGCCATCGTTCCGCACGACCCCCACAACGTGGCCGGAGCGCTCGGGCCCGGCGGCGTCACCTGGGCCTTCGACTGCGTCGGCCATCCAGCCGTGCTTCGCAACGCCATCGACAGTCTCGACTGGGGGGGTACGGCGGTGGCGATCGGCATCCCGCCGCGGGGCACCGAGGTCGCCGTCGACGTGAACGCCCTGGCCTACGTCGACCGCGGTCTGCTCGGCTGCCGCTACGGCTCGGCCCGGCCGCATCACGACATCCCGCTCATGGTGGAGCTCTACCGCCAGGGCAAGCTCATGCTCGACGAGCTCGTCACCGCGACCGTCCCGCTCGAGGGATTCCGCGACATCGTCGAGGACATGCACGCCGGCAAGCTGGCGCGCGGCGTGCTCACGCTGTGATCGACCTCCCCGCGTGACGGGTCCGGACGTCCGGTTCGAACCGGCCGACCCCGTCGTGCCACCCGCCGCCGACCTGCTGCGGGCCATGACGGACGAGCTCGTGGCCATGTACGGCTCCCCCGACGGCGGGTGGGAGCGCGTCCTCGATCCCACCGAGCTCGCGCCTCCCCGCGGGCGGTACCTCGTCGGTCGCATCGACGGAGAGATCGTGGCCGGGGGAGGCGTACGGATCCTCGAGCCGGGCATCGGCGAGGTGAAGCGCATGTACGTCGTGCCCGCCCGACGTCGCCGGGGGATCGCCGCCGCGTTGCTGCAGGCGCTCGAGGACGAGGCGCGGGTCATGGGTTGCACCCGTCTGCGCCTCGACACCGGCCCCAAGCAGCCTCATGCCCAACGCCTCTACTTGCGCTCGGGCTACGACCCCGTGCCCGACTACAACGACAATCCCAAGGCGTCGTTCTGGGGCGAGAAGCTCCTGTCCTGACGGCGTCGGTCAGGGCCGCGGCGGGACGCCGAGCCGCGACCGCCTGCGTCAGTCGACGTAGGGACAGTGCCGGCAGCCCTGCTCACAGCAGGTCCCGCGAGCCGCCAGGGTGGTGGCGCACTGGACGAAAAGGCCTGTGTCGGGATCGAGGTATCCCGGCTGCCCCGTAGCCACAGCCGAGGCATGGGCGGCGAGGATCTCGGCCCTCCGCGGGTGGTCCGGTGCGAGCCGGTCCGGATGCGGCTCGTCGAAGGGGCGCGGCGCGAGCCGGTCGCGCCGTCGCGGGTTTCCTCCCTCCGTCGCCACCGTCTTCAGGGGACCTGATGGGTGAAGGCGGCGACGATGAAGGCGACGCCGAGTAGCGTCCAGGCGGTGCCGGCGATCCGGCGGGTGCGCACCGACGCGCGAGGGCGGGACGACGCGCCCGGGACCGGACGACCCGCCTGCCCGCCGCCGACCGGGGGCGCGGTGGCCAGGGCGTTCAACCCGATGAAGACGAAGATCCCGCCTACGACGACCACGGCCACACCGAGCACCACGCCATCATGCCGCCGCCGGTCCCCGGGCACGCCGAGCGGCGCCCGGCCACCTCCGAGCGCCGGTGAGGCCCCTGTTACCATCGAGATGTGACGGTCCGTCAGATCCGGGGCGAGTTCGCCACGACCGTCGACGTCCTGCGGGCGGCAGCCGAGCAGCAT
>DASRBM010000182.1:0-6294 GCA_035653635.1 Acidimicrobiales bacterium
CCACTACTCCACCTGGGGATACCGCATCGAGCCCACGCCGACGGGGTGCCGCGTGACGGAATGGAACGAGGACCTGCGTCCGGAGTCGGCCTATGAGTTCAGCAAGCAGATCTCCGGCGTGGAGGACCGCACCGAGCGCAACCGCCAGACCATGCGGGGCACGCTCGACCGGTTGGCCGCCGCGCTGGAGAATTGACAGCGCGGCGCTGACGCAGGGCCGCCGAGCTCAGAACTCGAGCGTCGACAGCTCGGGGACCGTCGCCAGCGAACGGGCGCGGGCCTGCAGCCACCTGGCCCGCATGTCGGCGCGCCGGGCGTCGCCCACCGCCGGCTCCACGGTGCGGGCCGGGCGCCAGGCCCCGGCCACCTCTTCCTCGTCGGCGAAGCCGCCGAGGGCCAGCTCGGCCAGATAGGCGGCCCCGAGCGTCGTCGCTTCGACCACCGGCGCTACCTCCACCGGCCGCCCGAGGGCGTCGGCGAGCTCCTGGACGAAGGTGCGGTTGGCCGACATGCCACCGTCGACGCGCAGGTGGTCGACGGCGAGACCGGTGTCGGACTCGGCCGCCTCCACCAGGTCCGCGCCCCGCTGGGCGATGCCACGCAGCACGGCGCGCACCATCTCGCCGCGCCCGGTGCCCCGGGTGATGCCGACGAAGGTGCCGCGGGCCCCGAAGTCCCACACCGGCGCGCCCATGCCGAGCAGGGCGGGCACGAACCACACGTCGCCCGTGTCGGCGACCGAAGCCGCCACCTCGTCGGACTGCGCGGCGCTGTCGAGGATGCCGAGATCGTCGCGCAGCCATTCCACGCACGTGCCGGCCGACAGCATGATGGCCTCCGCCCCCCAGGTGATCTTCCCGTTCCGACGCCAGGCGGCGATCGGGAACGTTCCCGAGCCACCCCGGCGTTCGAAGCGGGGCCGGTCGGGACCGACACACACGTCGACCATCCCGCCGGTGCCGAAGGTGCCCTTGGCCAGACCGCGGCGGGTGCAGCCCTGTCCCACGAGCGACGCCTGCTGGTCGCCGGCGATGCCGCAGATGGGCGGCGCCCCGGGCAGCGCCGTGGCGGGACCCGCCAGACCCGAGGAGTCGACGACTTCGGGCAGCACCGACACCGGGATGCGCAGCGCCCCGAGGACTTCATCGTTCCAGCCGGTGCCGTCGGCCGTCATGAGACCGGTGACGCCGGCGTTGGTCTGATCGGTGACGTGCAGGGCGCCCTCGGTCAACGTCCACGCCACCCAGCTGTCGACGGTGCCGAAGCACAGGTCGCCGGTGCGCTCGGGATCGGCCAGGTCGAGGAGCATGCCGAGCTTCGTCGCCGACTCGTTGGGGGCGAGGCGGATCCCCTGGTCGCGCAGCACCAGGCACATCCCGACCGTGCGCAGGTCCTGCCAGCCGATCCCCGGCCCCACCGGCAGGCCCGTCTTGCGGTCCCACACCACCGTCGACGCCCGCTGGTTGGTGATGCCGACCCCGTTCACCGCGCCTCCCTCCTCGAGCGCTGCGTGGGCCACGCTGCGCACGGCGTCGGCCATGGCCATCGGGTCGAACTCCACGAAGCCGGGGGCGGGCGAGGACGGGAGCACCTCCACGTGGTGCACGGCCCGCACTTCGTCGTCGCGGACCACCGCGGCGCGCACGCCCGACGTGCCGACGTCGACGACGAGGACGTTCACGGCCAGCCGAGCTCGCCGAAGGGGGAGGGCAGGCCCAGCTTGCCGGGGTTGAGGATGCCGCGGGGGTCGAGCGCCTCCTTGACGGCGCGTAGCACCGCGTGCGCTTCGCCGAGCGCCGGGGCGAGGAAACGGGCCCGGTTGACCCCGATGCCGTGGTGGTGACTGATGGCCGCGCCGCACGACATGATGACGTCCATGACCCCGTCCCAGGCCTGGCGGTAGTACGTCTCGGCCCACTGCGCGTCGGCCGAGCCTTCGGGCGGCCGCCCGGCGAAGGTGAAGTAGAGGCAGGCGCCGTCGAGGTAGCTGTGGGACTGGTGCGCCGAGGCGGCCAGGGTGCCCGGGATCTCCCGCAGGCCTTCGACGGCACGCCGGTAGAGCTCGGGCAGCACCTTCCAGTCGCCCGCCACCTCGATGGTGTCCACCACGATGCCGCCCTGGTACAGCGGCGCCAGGGCCGACACGTCGTTGCGGTGCCCCAGCCAGCGCTCGACGAGACCGACGTCGAGCGTGACGGCGCCGCCGGCGGCGCACTCGTCGTCGACGACGGCCATGGTCGCCCGCAGCAGCGCCCCGTCGACCTCGTCGAGGACGACGAGCACGCAGTGGTCGTGCACGTCGAAGTTGCGGGCCGACTCGACCTCGTCGTACAGGCGCAGCACGGCGGGCGTGGCGCCGCGTCGCAGGATGCGGCGGCACGCGTCGAGACCGGCGGCGACGTCGGGGAAGCCGTAGGCGCGGCGCTCCTGTTCGGGTGGAAGCGGATGCAGCCGCAGCACCGCCTCGGTGACCACGCCGAGGACGCCTTCCGATCCGACGAAGAGCTGGGTCAGATCGGGACCCATGGCGGCCCGGGGGCCGGTCCCGCCGGTGCGGATGGTGCGGCCGTCGGCCAGCACCACCTCGAGGCCGGCCACCATGTCCTCGATCTTCCCGTAGCGGGTGGAGTACTGACCCGCCCCCCGGCAGGCCACCCAGCCGCCCACGGTGGAGAGGTCCATCGACTGCGGCCAGTGCCCGACCGTCACCTGCCGGCCCTGCAGCGCGGCCTCCAGATCGGGGCCGAACGTGCCGGGGCGCACCCGGGCGAGCAACGACGTGTCGTCCACGTCGGTGATGCCGTCCATGGCGCACAGGTCGAGGGCCACGCCACCGAAGGCCGGAACGCTCGAGCCGCACACACCCGATCGGCCGGCGACCGGCGTCACCGGCACGCGGGCGTCGTGACAGGCGGCGAGGACGGCGGCGACCTGGGCGGTGTCTGCAGGCCGCACGACGGCCCCCGGCAGTGCCGGGACGCGGCCGTCGATGGCCCATCCGATGGCGAGCGGCCACCAGTCGCGCCCCGCCTCCACCCGCTCCGCGTCGTCGACGGTGACATCGGGACACACGTCGTGCAGACGGGCGAGCAGCCGCTCGTCGACCGGCACACGGGGGCCGCCGAGGCGTTCACCCACCGAGGCCGGCTCCCCGGCCACGGCGATGACGGGCGTCGGCTCGGTCATCGGGCCACGTCGGACGGGCTCGGCGTCCCCGGGCCCGGCGACGCGCCGTCGGGATCGAGACCGGCGCGGGCGAGGTCGCGCCGGGTGCGCTCGGCGAACTGCTCGGCCTCCCGGGCGACTGCGTCGCCCGGCCGGTCCCACACACCGGCGAGGAGCGCGCCCACCGACGGCGCCACCGCGGCCGCCGGACGGGCCTGGCGCAGCACCGCCCGGGTCCTGCGGGCGAGCACGTCGTCGAGCGTGCAGGCCATCTCCTCCTGCGCCGCCCACAGCGCCTCGACGGCCAGTTGGGGCACGCCCGGGACCAGGGGCGCGAGGAGTTCGGGACGTCCGTCGGCCAGGGCGAGCACGGCCGGCGTCTCGCCCCCGTGACGGGTGACGAGGGCGGCGAACGTGGCGTCGTCGAGACCCCACGGCGCGCCCGCGCCGGCGCGGCGCAGATCGTCGAGCCCGCTCGCGCCGCGCAGCGCCAGGCGGCGGGTGGGGCTGCGCCGGGCGGACACGGGGACCGAGGAACCGAGACGGCCGACGGCGGCGTCGACCGTGTCTTCCGCCATCTTGCGGTAGGTGGTGAGCTTTCCGCCCGTCACGGTCACGAGGCCACTGTCGGCCACCCGCACGGTGTGGCGACGCGACAGGTCCGCGGTCCGCTCGCTCAGGTGGCGCCCGGCCGCCGGCGCCAGCAACGGGCGCAGTCCGGCCCACACGCCGGTGACGTCCTCGCGGCCGAGCTTGGCGTTCACGACGCCGTTCGCCGCCTCGAGCACGTAGTCGACGTCCTCGGGAAGGCAGGCCGGGTCGTCGAGATCGCCGTCCCACGGGGTGTCGGTGGTGCCGAGGTAGACGTCGTCACCGTCCGGCCAGGGCACCACGAAGATCGACCGCCGGTCCTTCGGCACCGGGATCACCGCCGCGATGTCGGCGGGGAGCTTGGCGCGCGACACGGTGACGTGGACGCCCTTCGCCGGGCGGATGGAATGGGGATGCTCGCGTTCGTCGAGCGCCCGCACGTCGTCGGCCCACACGCCGGTCGCGTTCACCACCACCTTCGCCCGCACCTCGATGTCGTCCTCGGCCGCTGCACCGGGCACCGGCAGCCGCGGCCGGACGCGGGCACCGACCACGACGCCACCGCCGTCGTGGAGCAGCTCGGTAACCGGGGCGTAGTTGGCCACCACCGCGCCGTGGTCGAGGGCGGCGGTGCGGACCAGGGTGAGCGTCAGGCGGGCGTCGTCCGCCCGGGCGTCGTAGTACAGGAAGCCGGCCACGAGGAAGTCGGTGCGCAGTGTGGGCAGGTGCTCGAGCGTCTCGGCCTTGCCGATGCGCTTGTGGCGCTTGCCGATGCGGATCCCGCCGGTGGCGTCGTAGAGCCACAGGGCGGTCGAGTACGCCCTGGCCACCTGCTTCTGGACGACGCCGTTTCGTCCGAAGAGCGGGATGAGGAAGGGGAGGGGGGCGACGAGGTGCGGCGCGTTCTCGAGCAGCCGCTGGCGCTCGTGCAGCGATTCGTAGACGAGACGGAACTCGCGCTGCTGCAGGTAGCGGATGCCCCCGTGCACCATCTTCGAGGACTTGGAGGACGTGCCCGAGGCGAAGTCGTCGCGCTCGACGAGGGCGGTACGCAGGCCACGGGCCGCGGCGTCGAGGGCCACCCCGGCACCGGTCACCCCGCCGCCGACGACGAGGACGTCGAAGGACTCGTCGGCCAGGCGGCGCAGGGACGCGGCCCGGTCGAAGGCAGCCTGGCGGTCGGGCACGGCGTCAGCCTGCCACACCGCCCTCCGCGCCCGGTCGGGCCGACGGACCGGTCCGGTCTCACGCATCGGGCCCGTCCCGCCCCGCAACGTGCGATTTCTACAACGAGTGTCAACAAACAATCGTTGGCGATACACTGGCGGGCGATGCGTTCCCCGGACGAGCTCACCGACCTCTTCCGCGCCAACGGGCGCAAGGTCACGGCCCAGCGGCAGTGCATCTTCCGGGTCCTGCACGGCAACGTCACCCATCCGACGGCTGACGCCGTCTACGCCGCGGCACGCCAGGAGATGGCGACGATCTCGCTCAAGACCGTCTACCAGACCCTGCACGAGCTGGCCGACCTCGGCGAGATCGGGGCGCTCGACCTGGGGACCGGGACCACCCGCTTCGACCCCAACGTCGAATCGCTGCACCACCACCTGGTCTGCCGCCGGTGCGGCAAGGTGCGCGACCTCCACGCCGACTTCTCCGACGTGGCCGTGCCGCCGGGATCGGAGGAGGGCTTCGAGGTCACCGGGGCCGAGGTCGTGTTCCGGGGTACGTGCCAGGAGTGCCGCACCGCCGGCGCCCGCCGCCGCCGACCGGCGGCCGTGTGACGGCTCCGCCGACGCCCCCGCCCGCATCCACCGTTCGAGCATCACCGGACACCAACGAAAGGAAGCAGCACCGTGGCCGAGCTGAAGGGTTCCAAGACCGAGAGCAACCTGAAGGAGGCGTTCGCCGGCGAGAGCCAGGCCAACCGCCGCTACCTGTACTTCGCGCAGAAGGCTGACGTGGAGGGCTATCCCGACGTCGCCGCCCTCTTCCGCTCGGTGGCCGAGGGGGAGACGGGTCACGCCTTCGGCCACTTCGACTTCCTGCGCGAGGTCGGTGACCCCGTGACCGGCGTGCCCGTGGGGTCGACCGCGCAGAACCTCAAGTCGGCCATAGAGGGCGAGACCTACGAGTACACCGAGATGTACCCCGGCTTCGCCCGCACGGCGCGCGACGAGGGCTTCACCGAGATCGCCGAGTGGCTCGAGACCCTCGCCCGCGCCGAGAAGAGCCACGCCGGACGGTTCAGCGAGGGCCTCAAGCAGGTGAGCGCCTGAGCGCCTCGGACCGGCGGCTGCGCCTCGAGGACATCGAGGACCTCCGGACCTACGAGCGCGGGCGCGAAGCGTTCCGCCGGCGGGTGATCGAGCTGAAGGGCCGGCGGCGCATCGGCGTCGGCCCGCTCGTGACGCTCGTCTTCGAGAACCGGGACACCGTCCGCTTCCAGGTCCAGGAGATGGTCCGGGTCGAGCGAATGCTGAGCGACGCGCAGGTCCAGGCCGAGCTCGACGTGTACAACCCGCTCATCCCGGAGCC
>DASRBM010000183.1:0-3411 GCA_035653635.1 Acidimicrobiales bacterium
CGCCATAAAGCACACGTCGCGCACAGGCAAGGCGGTGGTGAAGAACCTCCACTACCGCCTCGACGTGAACAGCCTGCACCGCGACAAGGAGGCCGATGGCCTCGGCCTCAACGACATCGGCCGGGTGGACCTGCGGGTGACGGTGCCCATCTTCCACGACGAGTACCGGCGCAACCGGGCGACGGGGAGCTTCGTCCTGGTGGACGAGGCCACGAACGGCACCGTGGCGGCCGGGATGATCCTCGAGAAGGGCAACTGAGGTGGTCAACCGCCAGAAAGCCATCGAGTGGTCGACGAGCAAGATCACCCGCCCTGAGCGGTGGAAGTCGCTTGCCACCAAGGGGGCGACGGTGTGGCTGACGGGGCTGTCGGGCTCAGGGAAGTCGTCGATCGCCAAGCACATGGAAGCGGACCTCGTCGACGAGGGGGTGAGCGCGTATGTGCTCGACGGAGACAACCTGCGCCATGGCCTCAACCGCGACCTCGGCTTCTCGCGGGAGGACCGGGGCGAGAACGCCCGTCGGGCCGCCGAGGTGGCCAAGCTCTTCGCCGACTCGGGGTCGGTGGCCCTGGTCGCGCTGATCAGTCCCTACGCCGAGGACCGGGCCTTCGCCCGCAAGATCCACGAGGACGACGGCCTTCCGTTCGTGGAGGTCTACGTGTGCGCCTCGCTCGAGGTGTGCGAGGGGCGGGACCCGAAGGGCCTCTACGCCCGGGCCCGGACCGGGGAGATCACCGAGTTCACCTCGGTGAGCGACCCGTACGAGGAGCCGCTTCACCCGGACCTGGTGC
Organism: Acidimicrobiales bacterium; assembly: GCA_035653635.1. Lineage (GTDB taxonomy): Bacteria > Actinomycetota > Acidimicrobiia > Acidimicrobiales > UBA8190 > DASRBM01. The sequence goes on from DASRBM010000183.1 coordinate 793, forward strand.
TGCGCACGGCTCAGGGCACCATCGACGACGCCGCCCACGAGGCCCTCGGACTGCTTCGGTCCCGTCTCGCCTGAGCAGCGGCTTCGAGGCGCACCAGACCGATCGCTACAGTTCGCCCATCGCTTCCAGGACCTCGATGACGATCGACGGGCGGATCATGTCGACTGATCGCGTCGCACGACGTGGCGCAGAGGACCTGGCCGTCGGCGCCCTCGTCGTGGCGGCATTCGTGACGGGGTTGTTCGCGGGCGTGCACCCAACGGGGACGCCCGTCGTCGACCAGTTGTATGGCGGCGCCTTCGGCGCGCTCGTCACGTTGGCCGCGAGCAGAGCCCGACGCGAGACGTGGCTGGTGCTCGCCGTTGCCGCCGCGGCATTGTCGCGGAGCTGGGACGTGGTCCCCGGTTTCGTCGGCCTGTGCATCGCGGTGTTCGCTGCGCTCGACCGTTCGCCCCGGCGATGGCCGGGTGTGCTGGGGGCGGCGATCGGGAGCCAGGTCATCCTGCACTGGCGTCCGCTCGGATTCCATGGACTCACGGCCCTGCTGGCGGGTGTGGCCGTGACTCCGGTCGTCGTGTCCGCGTTCCTGCAGTTGCCGGCAGGGAGGCGTTCGCTCGTGCGCCGCGCCGCCAGTGCCCTGGTCGGACTGGCGGTGCTGCTGTGTGTGCCGGTCGTCGTGGCCGGAATCCTCGTGGAGGGCAAGGTCAGCGCGGGGGAACAGGCCGCTCAGGACGCCCTGCGGGCGGTGAGCGAAGGATCGGGAGGGGCCGCAGGCCGTGATCTGACGACGGCAACTCGGGATCTGGCCGGCGCCGCTGACGACATCGACGCCTGGTGGACGGCAGGGGCCGGGCTAGTGCCCGTGGCCTCGCAGCAGCGCCGAGCCCTGGCCGAGGTGTCGGTGGCGGCACGGGATCTCGCGCGCGTCGGCGCCGGGCAGGTGAGGGAACTCGACTACGAACGGCTGGGCTATCACGACGGCCGGGTCGACCTGGCGAACGTCACGGCCATGGAGGCTCCGGCGACCACGGTCGACGCCGCTATCCGATCGACCCAGAGGCGAGTGCAGGCGGCGACCTCTCCGTGGCTCGTGAGTCCGATCGGCGCCCGGATCGCCAAGCTCCAGTCCGAGCTGTCTCGAGCACGCTCGAGCACAGATCTGGCCATGCAGGCCATCAAGGTACTGCCGGACATGCTCGGGGCGAACGGCACGCGCCACTACTTCGTGGCCTTCATGACCCCATCGGAGGCTCGGGGGCTCGACGGGTTCATCGGCGCCTATGGGGAGCTGACCGCCGACGGCGGGGCCTTGTCGCTGACGGATTCGGGTTCGATCTACAACCTCTTCGACTGGGGAGTGCCACCCCAGCAGCGGGTCCTCACCGGTCCCTCCGACTTCCTGGCGGAATGGGGGCAATACGAACCTGCCCAGTACTTCCAGAACGCCACGTTCTCACCCGACTTCCCGACGGTGGGTGACGTCATCTCCCAGCTGTACCGGCAATCCGACGGACCACCGGTCGACGGTGTCCTCGCTCTCGACCCCTACGCAGCGGCCGCCCTGCTCAAGATCACCGGCCCCGTCCACATCCCCGGCCTTCCGACGGTGACGGCAGGCAACGCCGCCCGACTGCTGCTGCTCGACCAATACACGATCTACGGCGCCAACCCGAGCGCCGAGAGCACGACCCGGCACGACTTCCTCCAGGACGTCCTCCACGCTTCCTTCTCGAACCTGGTGCACGGATCGCTGCCGGGGCCGAAGAAGTTGGCGGACGACCTCCATGGTCCGGTCGAGGCGGGGCGGATTCTCTTCTGGTCTCCCCGGGCCTCGGTCGAGGCGCTGAGTTCCCGGATCGGGCTGGCCGGTTCTTTCCCCAAGGCGGGAAGCGGTGACCTGCTCTCGGTCACCGTCCAGAACGGTTCGGCCAACAAGATCGACGCCCTGCTGCACCAGTCCGTGGACGACCAGGTGAGCTTCGACCCGGCCAACGGCGCGACCCATGATCGGATAACGGTGCAGCTGCGCAACGATGCACCGGCGAGCGGGCTGCCTCCGTATGTGATCGGAGAACCCGATCAGACCATTCCGTCCGGGACGAACCGGGCCATCGTGACCGTGTACTCGCCGTTGTATCTCGAAGGCGCGTCGGTGAACGGGTCCCCGATGACATGGTCCGCCGGCCGCGAGCTGGGAGTCTTCGCCTACCGGGCGACGGTCCTCGTACCCCCGAAGTCCACGTCCACCCTGGTGCTGCAGCTGGCGGGATCCCTTGCCGCCCGCGAATCACTCCCCGTGCACGTGCGGATTCAGCCCGCAGCCAATCCCGGTCCCGTGTCGGTGACCATCGACCCAGTTCCGGGCTGGCGTGTCGTCGGACCCTCCACGATCACTTCGGGAGGTTCTGTTGTCGAGGACACCGTGTTCCGATTCCGGTAACGCGACGTTATGCGGCGGTCACGAGTCGTGATATCGCCACTACTTGCATGTCGAAATCGTGAACTGATCATTACGAATACCGCAAGGAGTGGACTTTTTAGGCGTTGTTGAGGCAGCATCACAGCGGCGGGGGGCCGCAGACGCAAACTCCGGGGGCGAGCCCGGAGCGGACGGAGGGT
>DASRBM010000184.1:0-7586 GCA_035653635.1 Acidimicrobiales bacterium
AACACGCCGCCGGCATCACCCGACACGCCATGTTGGCGGCCGAGGTCGGTGCCACGTGGGAGGAGATCTTCGGCAGCATCATGCTGACCGAGCCCGCGTTCGGTGTGCTCAACGTCGCCGAGGCCATGCCCTGGGCCCGCAAGGGTTGGGAACAGGGGAACCAGATGGCCCTCGACACCGACGCCGACGACTGACCGGCCCTTCGGCCGGCGGGCGGTGCGGTCAGCGCCGAGAAGAGGAGCGACCGGTCGCGGCGCGCACCGGTGGGTCCCCGCCGCCGAACAGCGCCCGGTGGACCATGGTGGTGAGGGTGTCGAGCGCCGCGTCGTCCACCGGTTCTCCGGAGAACTGGCGGAGCTGGTGGAACCGGTCGACCATCGCCACGACCGCTTCGGCCGCCGCGTTGGGGTCGATGCCCCGGTGCGGCCCGGCCTCGGCGATCCGTGCCGCCAGGGTGGCCGCCACGCCGCCGGCCGCCGCGTGGGCCTGGGCCGTGAGCTCGGTGTCGCTCATGACGAGGTCGGTCCACGCCCGCAGCACCGGCGCATAGCGCTGCCAGGCCTCGGAGAACCGGCCCATCCAGTCGCGCAGCTCGTTCCACCCTTGGGCGTCGCCCCGCACCTCGCCGAGCGCGGAGTCGAGGGCGGCGACGACTTCGCCCGCCTCGGCCACGAGCGCCCGGAGCAGGTCTTCCTTGTTGGAGAAGTACAGGTAGAAGGTGCCGTGCGACGTCCTGGCCACCTTCACGATGTCGTCCACCCGGGCGGCGTGGTAGCCGCGCCGGGCGAAGACGACCATGGCCGCATCGAGCAGCTTCCGCATCGTCTTGCGGCCCTGGCTGCGCAGCGCCCGCTTGCTGGCCGGCTCTCCCGCCACCGCTGCACCGCGTGCCGCCCGGGCTCCGGTCGCCTTGGTCGCCCGCGCCGGGGTCGCCGATCGGCGCGCCGGGCCGGTCTGGCCTGCCGTGGCGGCGGAGGAGGAGGTGGAGGCGGATCTGGCGCCGGTCGACCTGCTCGAGCGGCCGCTCCCGGGCCGTGCGGAGGCCGGTCCCATGACCGGCAGATCGTATGCGACGGGTGAGGCGGGGACCGGCCCCTCAGTCGACCTGCCCGTTGGGCATGAAGGCGACCTTCACCGCGCCACTGCGGTCCTGGCGGGCGAGCGCCTGGATGGCCGGCCACCACTGCTCCAGGGTGAACCGGTGGGTGAGCATGCCCGACAGGTCCACCCGGCCCGCTGCGGTCAGGTCGAGGTAGTGGGCGATGGCGTGCTTGCGCACCCCGTCGACCTCCTCCACCCCGAAGGCGTTCGATCCGGCGAGCGACAGCTCCTTGAAGTACATGGGGGTCCACTCCCAGCGTCCGGGCGTGGAGACGCCCGTCTGCACGAGGGTCCCGCGTTCGCGCAGGACCCGCACCTCGACCTCGAAGGTCTCCGGCCTGGCGATCGTGTCGTAGACGACGTCGATGCCGCCGGGCTTGGCCATCGGCAGGCCGTCGAAGGCGGCGTGCAGGACCCCGCCCGACCACGACGCGAGCTCGTCGACCAGATCGGCCCGCGGTTCGTGACGGAACACCTTGTGGGCGCCGAGCTTGGTGGCGAGTGCCCCCTGAGCCTCGAAGCGGGCGACGATGCCGATCTCCACGTCCGGATAGAGCGCGGCGAGGGCGGCGACGCTCGTGCAGCCGAGGGCGCCGGCGCCGTAGACGAGCACCCTGCCGCCCGGCGGGGGCGGGTGGCGCACGATGGCGTGCATCGACACGGCGAACGGATCGGCCAGCACGGCGAGCTCGTCGGACACGCCCGCAGGCACCGGGATGAGCATCGAGTCGTGGGCGGCGAGCAGCTCGGCCCACGCACCGGGCGCGTCGTTGGCCACACCCACGTGCACGCCGGGGCCGAGCGCGCCGCTCGTGAAGCTGTGACACAGGCTCAGGTCGCCGGCCCGGCAGGCGGGGCACGGCGGGTCGATCCCGCGCGGTCCGCACGTCAGCCACGGATTGAGCACCACCTTCTGCCCGACCTCGATGCCCTCGGCCTCGGGGCCCAGCGCGACGACTTCCGCCACCACCTCGTGCCCCGGCACGTGGGGAAGTGAGCTGAAGGCCGACATCGGGTTGTCGATGTCGCCTTCGTTGAAGTCCCCGAGCACGAGCTTGGCGTCCGACCCGCACACCCCCGACAGGATCGGGCGCGTGAGCACCCAGTCGGGCCGCACGAAGCGGGCGTCGTCGACGTCGTGGAGGCCGAAGGGCATCGAGAGGAGCTTCTCCTCGAGCTCGTCGGCGGGCGTGGGGCGCTCCTCGCCCGGCTCGGGGGGTGCGCCGAACACGAGAGCCTTCATGTCTGCTCCTCCTGGTCCTTCCGGTCCTGCTCGTCCCTGTGGTCCACGGCCTGCTGGTAGGCGGCGGCGCGCTCGGCCGCCTGTTGGCGCGCCATCTCGACCATGCCGGCGATGAATCCGTCGGGATCGGCGGTCTTGATCTCGACGATGGGCTTCATGTCCGGCAGGTAGGTCTCGAGCTTGTCGCCGTCGATGGCGGCCGCGATGGCGGCGGCCATGTCCTCGGCCGGGGTGAGGGGACCCTCGTACAGCGGAGGGTCGCTGTCGGGATGTTGCCAGAGCTCGGACTCGATGGTCCCGGGCAGGATGATGCGGACCTGCACACCGGTGCCGTCCAGGTCGGCGGCCATGGCCTCGCTCCAGCCCGAGAGGGCGAACTTCGACGCCGAGTAGGCGGCTTCCGTGGTGACGCCGAAGCGGCCGGCGATGCTCGACACGTTCACGATGGTCCCCGACCCCCGGGCGATCATGCGGGGGAGCAGTGCCAGCGTCATGCGCGTCGGCGAGAAGAAGTTGAGCGCCATCACCGACTCCACCTCTTCGGCCGTGAGATCGGTGACGCGGCGGCGCTTCGGGATCCCGGCGTTGTTCACGAGGACGTCGATCCCGCCCATCGCGTCCCACGCCTCGAGGGCGACGGCCGGTGCGCGTTCGAGGTCCGACAGGTCGGCCACCCACATCCGGGAGTCGGGCGCCGTCGTGCGACATTCCTCGAGCACCTCGGCCAGGCGGTCACGTCGACGGGCCACCAGTCCGACGGTGTAGCCGTGCGCGGCCAGGTGCCGCGCCGTGGCCGCGCCGATCCCCGACGAGGCGCCGGTGACGAGGGCGGTGCGCATCAGACGATCCCCTCCTGCTGGAGCTCGGCCAGCTCGTCGCTCGACAGTCCCACCAGATCGCACCACACCTCTTTGTTGTCGGCGCCGAGCTGGGGTGCGCCGCTCGGTACCGGTCGGGCTTCACCGATCAGGCGCGGGTAGGGCGCCTGCTGGCGCAGAGCGCCGGCCACCGGGTCCTGGATCTCGACGAGGTCGCCCCGTGCGGCCATGTGCGGGTCGAGCGTGATGTCGCGGGCGGTGTAGGCGGTCGCCACCGGTACGTCGTTGGCCACACAGGCGGCCTCGACCTCGGCCGCCGGACGCGCCGCGACCCAAGCGGCCACGATGTCGTTGATGAGATCCCCGTGCCGGGCCCGCTCCTTGAGCGTCCGGAAGCGCTCGTCCTCGAGCAGGTCCGGACGGTCCATGGCCCGGCACAAGCGGGCGTAGTTGGCATCGGAGCCACCCACGATGCACACCACCTGGCCGTCGGCCGCCCGGTAGTTGTCGAGCGGCGCGGAGTTGCCCATGCGGTTGCCCTCGCGGCTGCGGATGGTGCCGAGCCGGTCGTAGGCGGGGATGGTCCACTCGAGGATCCGGAGGATCGATCCGTAGAGCGACGCGTCGACCACGGCGCCGGTGCCGGTCCCCCGGGCGTCGCGCCGGTACAGCGCGGCCAGTGCCGCTTCCGCCGCGAACACCCCCGTCAGGTAGTCGGCCACCGTCACCCCGGGGCGCACCGGCGGGCGATCCGGTTCGCCGGTGAGGTGCAGCAGTCCACCGAAGGCCACGCCCAGGCGGTCGAGCCCGGGGCGCTGGGAGTTCGGGCCGTCCTGGCCGAAGGCGCTGATGCGCACCATGACGAGGCGGGGGTCGAGGTCGGCCGGCCCGATGCCCCATCCCTCCATGGTCCCGGGGCGGAAGTTCTCGACCACGACGTCGGCCAGCGCGGCGAGGCGACGGAACAGGTCCTGGCCCTTCGGCGTGCGCAGGTCGCAGGTGACGCTCTTGCGCCCCCTTCCCTCCACCGCCCAGAACAGCGAGTAGCCGTCGGCGAAGGGGCCGATCCCGCGCATGAAGTCACCGCCGCCCGGCTGCTCCACCTTCACGACCTCGGCGCCCCACTCGCCGAGCAGCCCGGCGCAGAAGGGGGCGCCGATGCGGGTGCCGACGTCGAGGACGCGCAGGCCGGCGAGGGGTCCATGACCGGCGGGCGTGGCGGCCGACACCGGAGGAGCCCTCAGGCCTGCGGGGCGCCGGCGGAGCCGGTGTCGCCCCGGTCGCGGGCGGCGAACACCTCTTTCATGGAACCGAGCTTCTTGCGCTCCTCGAGCGCGCCGAGGGCGGTGGCCGTGTTGTGGGTCCACTGGTGCGCCATGAAGTGGTACCGCCACGAAAGGCTCTTGCCCATGAGCTCGCCCACGTTGTTGATGGACGCCTTCACCACCTGGGCGGTGACCGGAGGGACGAGGGCGACGCGGCCGGCGAGCTCCAAGGTGTGCGACATGAGCTCGTCGCGGGGCACGACCTCGTTGACCATGCCGAGCCGCAGCGCCTCCTTGGCGGTCAGCTCCTTGGCGGCGAGGAGGAATTCCTTGGCCTGGCGGATGCCCATCTCCCACGGCTCCACGAGCAGCTCCACGCCGGCGCCGCTCATGCGCAGGACGGGGTTCGAGAACGTCGCGTCGTCAGCGGCGACGATGAGGTCGCACATGCAGGCGAGCATGAGGCCGGCGGCCACGCACTTGCCCTGCACGGCCGCGATGGTGGGCTTGCGGAAGTCGTGGATCCTGCGGCACCGGTCCACGTACATGACCTGCTCGTGGCGGAACTTGCCCTCGGGGGTTTCGCGCATGGCCACCCACTTGTCGGGCTCCTCGCCTCCGACGATGGCCTTCAGGTCATGCCCGGCGCTGAAGTGCTTGCCCGCACCGGCGAGCACCACCACCCGCACCTCGTCGTCCTCGTCGGCCCTGTCGAAGGCCGCGTCGATCGCCTCGATGAGGGCGGTGTCCTGCGCGTTCGCCACCTTGGGCCGGTTCATGGTCACGACGGCGACCGGCCCGTCGACTTCGTAGAGCACGACCGGATCGTCAGCTGCCACGGGCGCTCTCCTCGTTCGTCACTCCGGCGCCCCCGCCGGCCGGGTTCCTCGCACCTGTGCCCCCGGTAGCGGCCAGGGTGGGCTCCCTGGGGAGTCCGAGGACCCGCTCACCGATCACGTTGCGCTGGATCTCGTTCGTCCCGGCGAAGATGGACGACGCCTGATAGTAGAGCCACGACCGCTGCCACGACCCGTCGCCGGCGAGGCCGGTTGCGCCGTGCCACAGCGGCGCGTCGGGCCCGAGCACGTCCATGGCCAGCGCGTGCAGGCGCTTGCTCATCTCGCTCCAGTACAGCTTCAGGATGCTCCCCTCGGGGCCGGGCTCACGGCCCTGGGCGAGACGCGACAGCGAGCGCCAGTTGTGCAGCTGGAACAGCCGCACCTCCACGTACGCCTCGGCCAGCCGGTTGCGCAGGCGGTCGTCGTCGAAGGCGCCCGTGCGTGCCGCGAGCCGCAGCAGCTCCTCGAGGTGCTGCATGTGGATGACGAGCTGGCGGGGGTTGACCCCGCGCTCGTGCGACAGCGTCGAGCCCGCCACCTTCCACCCGTCGCCGGGACGTCCCACGAGACGGTCGTCGGGCACGAACACCTCGTGCAGGAAGACCTCGTTGAACTCGGCCTCTCCCGTCATCTGCACGAGCGGACGCACCTCCACACCCGGCGCGTGCATGTCGACGACGAAGAACGAGAGCCCCCGGTTCTTCGGCGCCTCGGGATCGCTCCGGGCGAGGCACACCCCCCAGTCGGCGAACTGGGCGTACGAGGTCCACACCTTGTTGCCCTGGAGGACCCATCCCGCCTCGGTCCTGGCGGCGGTCGTCCGCACGGCGGCCAGGTCCGAACCCGCCTCGGGCTCGCTGAAGAGCTGGCACCACAGCTCGCGGGCGGGGAGGATCGCCGGGAGCCAACGTGCCTTCTGCTCGTCGCTGCCGTGGGCGAGCAGGGTCGGGCCGGCCAGGTTGATGCCGATCCGGCCGACCAGCTCGGGGGCACGGGCCCGGGCGAGCTCCTCCTGGACCACGAAGTTGGCCATGGCGCCGAGGCCCCGTCCGCCGTAGGCCGTCGGCCACGTCACCCCCACCCATCCGGCGCCGGCGAGCGAGCCCTGCCACGTGCGCAGGAAGGCCACCTCCTCGGCCAGGTCGTCGAAGCGCGGCGGCAGTCCGACGCCGTACTCCCACGGGAGGTTGGCCTGCAGCCAGGCGCGGACCTCGCCCCGCAGGGCTTCCATCTCCGGGGTCGGGGTGAGGTCCATCGGCGCGCAAGAGCATGACACACGCGTCAGATCCGGCCTCCCGGCGCCCGGTACCATCGCCGGGTGGATTTCGACCTGTCGGAGGACCAGCTCGACCTGCGCAAGGGGGCGGCCGCGCTGCTCGACTCGCTGTCCGGCATCCCGCGGGTGCGGGCGGCCGTCGACGCCGGACAGCCCGATGCCGAGCTGTGGGCGGCCATGGTCGACCAGGGATGGACCGCGGTCGACACCCCCGTGGACGACGGCGGGCTCGGGCTCGGTGCGGTGGAGATGAGCGTGCTGTGCGAGGAGATCGGCCGGCATCTCGCTCCGGCGCCGTTCACCGGCACCGTGCTCGCCGGCGGCGCGCTGCGCGCCGCGCTCGTCGCCGGTGCCGTCCCCGCCGAGCGCGCCGTGGCCGGCGCCGGTGCAGGCGAGTGGGCCGACCGGCTGAGCGCCGGGGACGCCGTGTCGGCGGTGGCGTGGTCGACCGATGCCGGTGCCGTGCAAGCGACACGGGACGGCAGCACCGACGCGTGGGTCCTGTCAGGACGCACCGATCCGGTCGCCTTCGCACCGGGCGCCGACGTGCTCGTGGTGCTCGCCACCGGCGAAGACGGCCCCGGTCTCTTCCTCACCGCCGGCCCCGCTCCGGCGCCGGAGCCGGCCATGGACCGCACCCGGCCGGTGGCCCGGGTCGTCGTCGAGGGCGCCCCCGCCGTGCGCCTCGGCGGTGACGAGGCCGTGCAGCGGTTGCTCGACCGCGCCGCGGCGGCGGTGTCGGCCGAGATGCTCGGCGCGGCCGACCAGGTGCTCGCCATGACCGTCCAGTACGCCAAGGACCGCGTGCAGTTCGGCCGCCCGATCGGCAGCTTCCAGGCGGTGAAGCACCGCTGTGCCGACATGCTCGTCGACGTGGAGGGCATGCGCTCGGCCGCGTACTACGCCGCGTGGGCCGTCGGCGCCGCCCAGCCCGACGCCTCGGCGGCGGCATCGGCGGCCAAGGTCTGGTGCAGCGACGCGGCCCGGCGCGTCATGGCGTCCGCCCTGCAGGTGCACGGCGGCATCGGGTTCACCTGGGAGCAC
>DASRBM010000185.1:0-2488 GCA_035653635.1 Acidimicrobiales bacterium
GGCCTCCGCGTCGACGGCGGCGGCGTGGGGGGCGATGCGCTCCTCGCACATCTGACGGACGGCGGCGCGGAATTCGAGCTGCTGCTCGCTGAGGTTGAACGACGGCTGGTCCATGGTCCGGCAAGTCTCGCATCGGCCGGCCCGGGGGAGCCAGGCGGCGTCAGGCCCCCTCGAGATGCTCGAGCAGGAGCCGATCGAGGGCTGCGGGCGCCATCTCGGGGATCCAGTGGCTCACGCCGGCGAGCACCTCGAACCGGTACGGGCCCGCCACCCAGTCCTTCGTGGCCTCGGCCGCTCGGCGCCCGAGGGCGACGTCGTCGTCCGACCAGACGTAGAGCGTCGGAACCTCGACCGGACCGACCGTGGCGTACGCGTCGCGGTGCATGGCCCGGTACCAGTTGAGTGCGGCGGTGAGCGCTCCGGGCTCGCGCATGGCGTCCACGAAGACCTCGACCTCCGGGCGGTCGGCCGGCATGCCGGTGCGCGCGAACATCGTCCGGAGCCCGTCGCCCGAGCCGTCGTCACCGAGCAGGATGCGCTCGGCCACGCCGCCGTGCTCCCGGAAGACGCCGATATAGCTCGATCTGCTCGCCTGATCGGCGTCGCCGCCGAGGAGCGCGCCGGCGAACGCCTTCGGATGCGGGACCGACACGGCAGTGAGCGACCGGACCCGCTCCGCATGCAAGGCGGCGACCGTCCACGCCACCATGGCCCCCCAGTCGTGGCCGACCACATCGAACCGGTCCCAGCCGAGCGCGTCGGCGACGGCGAGCACATCGCCCACGAGCGCCTCGATGGCGTAGTCGGACACCTCCGGCAGGCGGGCGCCCGGTGAGTACCCGCGCTGATCGAAGGCGACGGCCCGCTTGCCGGCCGAGGACAGCGTCGTCAGCTGGTGATGCCACGACCACGCCGTCTGGGGGAACCCGTGAAGGAGAAGGACCGGTCTGCCGCCGACCGGGCCGGCGCCGATCGCCCGGAAGGTCAGGCCAGCCGCATGGACTTCGAAGCGCTCCAGCCCGTCAGGCCCTGCGTCGTGGTCCGCCATCGGGTGTGTGGCCGGTCAGTCCCCGGCGTGCAGCAGCCCGTGCCACTGGGCCAACTGCGCATGCACCTGCTCCGGTGTGAGCCGCAGCGTCGGTTCGGGCACCGTCTCGACGATCTCGCGCTGGACCTCGTAGTGGTGCGCAGCGGCCTGGAACAGCGGAGTACGCCAGGCGACGAGGTCGGCGGGGGCGTCGCCAAGGAAGCCGAAGAGCACGAGCGCCATCTCGACGTCGCGGGCGACCGGTGCCCGGCCGAAGAGCGCGGAGCGGGCGCTCGCCACAGCGGCGCAGCCGACCAGCGCGTCGTCGGCCGTGACGCCGGGGCTCAGGGTCAGGCGCTCCTCGAAGAGGCGGTGGGCCAGCAGCAGGGCGTATCCCTGATCCGGGCCGGGAATGCCGAGATCCGGTCCCTTCGGCTGCTCCGGCGCACGGAGGTCGCCGACCCGATCGGCGCGCCAGCCGTCCGGTGTCTGCAGCCGGTGGGCGGGACGGACCTGGTCGGCTTCGACGATGGGGACGTAGCTGGGCTGGGTCATCGCTCCTCGAGGGCGTCTCTCCGGGGGGCGGCCCCGGCGTGCACCAGACCGTAGACGATCGAGTCGAAAAGAGCCTGCCAGGAGGCCTCGATGATGTTCTCCGACACGCCGATCGTCGTCCAGACGACCTCGCCGTCGGTGGTGTCGATGAGTACGCGGGTCACCGCGGCGGTGCCGAGCCCGGTGTCGAGGACGCGCACGCGGTAGTCGACGAGGTGGATGCCGGTGAGTTCGGGGAAGTGACCGCCGATGGCGGCCCGCAGTGCCGAGTCGAGGGCGTTCACCGGTCCGTTGCCCTCCGCCGTCGACAGGCGCCGCTCGCCGTCGACGAGCACCTTCACCGTCGCCTCGGTCGTGTGCCGGTCGTTGTGGTCCGAGATGACGCGGAACGACTCCAGCTCGAAGAACTGCGGTTCCCAACCGGTCGCCCGGCGCAGGAGCAGCTCCAGCGAGCCGTCGGCCACCTCGAAGTGGTACCCGCGGTGCTCGAGGGCCTTCAGCGTGTCGAGCACACCGGCGAGGGCGTCCGAGTCGAGCTCCAGGCCGAGCTCGGCGGCCTTCAGCGCCAGTGTCGACCGCCCGGCCATCTCGGAGACGACGAAGCGCGTGCCGTTGCCCACGAGGTCCGGCTGCACGTGCTCGTAGGCGTCGCGGCGGCGGGCGATGGCGCTCGTGTGCAACCCCGCCTTGTGGGCGAAGGCGGCCGCCCCGACGTAGGGCTGCTGAGGGTTGGGGGCCACGTTGACGAGCTCGGCGATGTGGTGCGATACCGGGGTGAGGCGTTCGAGGCGCTCGGGAGGGATGGTGCGCACCCGGAGCTTCAGCGACAGGTTCGGGATGGCGGCGGACAGGTCCGCGTTGCCCGTGCGCTCGCCGTAGCCGTTGACGCACCCCTGCACGTGGGTG
>DASRBM010000186.1:0-5211 GCA_035653635.1 Acidimicrobiales bacterium
CTACTACGGGTCCAACACGGCGACGACGTTGTACGCCGATCTGCCGTACGCCATCGAGGACAGCCCCGTCTCCGGCTACACGTGCAGCTCCGACGGAGGGACGCTCCAGGGAGGGACGTCGGTGGGCAACCAGTCGCCCAACGGCAACCTCGACGCCGACACGGTGATCAGCGTCACCAGCCACGAGCTGAGCGAGATGGTCTCCGACCCGGTCCTGAACGCCTGGTACGACTCCGCCGGCAACGAGATCGGCGACGACTGTGCCTACATCTACGGCGACAGCACCACCTTCCATGGCACGTCAGGCACCGAGTACAACCAGATGATCAACGGCGACCACTACTTCATCCAGGAAGAGTTCAGCAACGCCCAGTACCACGCCGCCTCGGCGCTGTCGTGCGAGCAGCAGACGACGCTGGCCGTGGTGACCTCCTCGCTGCCGTCGGGGGGCACGAACCAGTCCTACTCGACGACCCTCGGGGCACTCGGTGGCGTGACACCGTTCACGTGGTCGGTGTCCTCGGGCTCGCTCCCGCCGGGGCTGACGCTCACGGCCTCCAACGGGACGATCAGCGGCACACCCACGACGGCAGGCACCTACAGCGCGACCTTCACCGTGACCGACGGGGAGTCGCCGGCGCAGAGCGCCTCGAGGTCCCTGTCCATCACGGTCAACCAGGGCCTCGGCATCACGACGACGTCGCTCCCGGGGGCGGCGGTCGGCCAGTCGTATACGGCCGGCCTGGCGGCGGCCGGCGGCGCGACGCCCTACACCTGGTCGGCCACCGGACTCCCGGCCGGGCTCGCCCTGAACACGTCGACCGGCGCCCTGAGCGGCACGCCGTCGACGGCCGGCAGCTACACGCCGACCTTCACGGTGACCGACGCCTCGTCCGCCAAGGTGTCGAAGGCGCTCGGGCTCACCGTGGCCAAGGGCAGTCAGACCATCACCTTCACGACCACGCCGCCGACGTCACCGCTGCCGGGCACGACCTACGCGGTGCGGGCCACGGCGACGTCGGGGCTGTCGGTCAGCTTCTCCATCGACGCGTCGTCGACCTCCGGCGCCTGCAGCTACAGCGCGCTGCGCAGGGTGGTGAGCTTCAAGGCGGCGGGGACGTGCGTGATCGACGCCAAGCAGGCCGGCAACACGAACTGGGCGCCGGCACCGGTGGCCCAGCAGACGGTGGTGGTGAAGTAGCGCCCTCGCCGAGCGGGCACGCCCCGGCGACGGCCGAGCGAACCGCTACCGGTCCGCGCGTCTGACCGGCACCAGCATCCGGCGTAGCGACATCGGGGCACGCTGGTTGCGGCTCGAGGCGACCATCAGCAGTGCCCCGATCGCCAGCAGCACGAGGACGGCCACGGTGCGCTGCGCCTGGGCGCCGATGCCGCCGTGCAGCGCCGCGGCCGGGGCGGCGGCGTAGGCGGTGGTCGGCCGGCTTCCGCCGTTCCCCGTGCCCGAACCGCCCGACGGCCCTCCGGCCGCGCCCGGGGTGGTGTCGAGCGAATCGCCCGCCATCGGCGTGAACGACTGCAGCCCGAACGCCCCCGGGTTGCCGCCGAGGTCGCCGAGGTTCTGGTCGCCCGCCGGCGACGGGGTGGTGTCGAGGCTCTGCGATCCGATGTCGGAGCCGGCCGTCTCCGTCAGGACGGTGAAGCTGTCGGCCGCCGGGGCCGTGAACACGGCCTGGAAGGGACCGCTCGGCGAAGCGGCCGGCACGATCACCTCCGAGAACACACCGACGCCGAAGCCGTTCTCCTGGGCCGAGGTGAGGGAGAAGGTGACGGTGTGGGCGGTGCTGTCCACCGTCCCCGGCACCGCGGCGGTGCCGCAGCTGTAGGCGGGGGCCTGCGCCGAGTCCTGGGCACCGCCTGCCGTCCACAGCGTGTCGCGGGTGGGGCAGGCGATGAGATCGCCGTTGGCCACACCGCTCGACGACGTCGTGTCGAGGGTGAGGACGAGCTTGGCCGTGATGGACGTGGGGTCGGCCGGCTGGCCGCCCACGGTCGACGGCGCGTCGTACTCCACGGCGGCGAAGGCGACGGTGTTGCCGACCGAGTTGCCGCCGACGTTGCCCTGGGGCGGCGCCACCGGCGCCCCGGGCACCCCGGGGGTCGAGGGCACGGTCTGCTGCGGGGTGGTGGCCTGGGCCGGCACATACCCCACCTCGAGCTCGTCCTTCTGGGCCGCCGACGGGGTCGTCTCGCCGGTGACGTTCTGGCTCCCGCTCGTGTCGTACCAGGCCGTCTTGGTCGGGGCCACGGTCGTGGCCGCCGCCGCCAGGCCCGCGCCGAACCACAGCGCGCCCGCGCCGAGCAGGCACGCTGCGCCGGCCATGCGGAGCCGCCTGCTCCGCCTCCGGGTGGGTGTCACCGCCCTGACCTCCCGCCTTCCCCACTGTTTAGGGTAACGCCGCCACTGTCCGTATCGATAGTCCCGCTAGGGGAGTTGCCGGAACGTTGGGATGCCACGCCCCCACCGCCCAGGTACGACTCGACCACCCGGGGGTCGGCGGTGACGGCCTCGGGCGTGCCCCGCACGAGGACCCGTCCCAGCTCGAGGGCGAGGATCTCGTCGGAGATCGAGGTGATGAGGGGCATGTCGTGCTCGATGACGAGCATGGAGCAGGCCGTCTCGTCCCGGATGCGCAGAAGGAGCGGGCCGAGGGCCTCCGCCTCGCGCTGGGCGATACCGGACGAGGGCTCGTCGAGGATGAGCACCGACGGGTTGTGGCCGATCGCCATGGCCAGGTCGACGATGCGCCGGCTGCCGGTGGACAGCTCGGCCACGAACTTGTCCCGGTACGCCTGCAGGTTGAGCAGCTCGATGAGCTCCTCCACCGTGAAGGCGACGTCGGCCTCCGAGTCCTGCACGGCGGGGAGGAAGAGCACCGAGGACAGGTGGTCGCGGACCTCGATGTGGCGCTCCAGCCCGATGGCGATGTTCTCGCTGACCGTGAGCGACGGGAAGATGCGGGCGTCCTGGAAGGATCGCCCGAGCCCTGCCGCGGCGCGGCGGTGAGGTCCCCACGAGGTGACGTCGCGGCCCCCCATGACGATGCGGCCGCCGTCGGCGGTGAGCAGGCCCGACAACAGGTCGAAGATGGTGGTCTTGCCGGCGCCGTTGGGGCCGATGAGCCCGAGGATCTCGCCGCGGCGGAGGTCGAAGGTGACGTCGTCGACGGCGGTGATGCCGCCGAATCGCTTGCTCAGCCCGTGCACCTCGAGCACGACCGGCCGGTGCTGCAGATCGGCCGCCGGTGCGGCTGTCGGCTGCACCGGCGCGAGCGGGCCCGGCGCCGTGGTGGCGGGCGCCGTGTACAGCGAAACGTCCGCCGCAGCCGGCGCCGACGGCACGGCCGGTGCCGGGGTCGATCCGGCCACCGCGGCTGCGGCGCCCTCGAGGAAGACCGACCGCAGGATGTCGTCGCGCTCGAGCAGCTCGGCGGTCGGCCCCGAGAAGCGCACCTCGCCCTTCTCCATGAAGTACGCCCGCGAGGCGATGGTGAGGGCCACGTTCACCGACTGCTCCACGATGACGATGGTGCAGCCCTGGGCGTGGATGGTGCGCACCAGGTCGAGGAGCTGCTCCACGATGGCCGGCGCCAGCCCGAGCGACAGCTCGTCGATCACGAGCAGGCGGGGACGGGCCACGAAGGCCATGGCCAGCGCCAGCTGCTGTTGCTCCCCACCCGACAGGTTGCCGGCCAGTTGACCCCAGCGCTCGCGCAGGCGCGGGAACCGGCCGAGCACCGTGTCGCGTCGGGCCCGCACGGCGGCGGGGTCCTCGCGGGCGAAGAGCCACGAGCCGATGGTGAAGTGCTCCTCGACGGTGAGGGTGGGGAACACGGCCTTGCCGCCCGGCACCTGCACGATGCCGAGGCGCGACGTCTGCACCGCGTCGGCATGGGTGATGTCGCGCCCAGCGAATTCGATGCGGCCCGCGATGGGGTCGACGAGCCCCGAGATGGCCTTGAGCAGCGTCGACTTGCCCGCGCCGTTCGTGCCCAGCAGGGCGATGATCTCCCCCTCGGCCACGTCGAGGTCCACCCCGAAGAGCACCTGCACGCCGTCGTAGGCGACCTCCACCCCGCGACAGCGCAGGATGGGCGGCGCCGCCGGTGGGCCGGTGGGGACCGGTGCGGTGTCGGTGAAGGTCACGACGTCCCCGCCTGCGCCTCGCGGGTCTCCTCGTAGCGGGTCACCGCGGCCGAGACGGCGTCGGCCCCCTCGTCGCCCACCACCCGCTGGTCAGCCACGAGCGACGGCACCAGGATGCGGTGCCGGGCCGCCACCTTGCGGAGGAAGGCGTCGCGCAGCTTGTAGCCCCATTCGGCGTTGCCCGACGGGTACTGCAGCAGGGTCACGATGAGACCGGGGCCGGCCAGGATGAGCGGCAGGGCCGCGGTGACGCTCGCACCGAGGACGGGGTTGAGGAGCTTCGGCCCGAACACGGTGAAGGCCTCGAACAGCACCGCCCCTACGACGGCCCACGGCAGCGAGTTGGCACCGCCGACGACGACGGCCAGGAAGATGATGATCGAGTACTGGGGGGCGAAGCTGTCGGGGATGACATTGCCCTGGGCGTACATGAGCAGCACCCCGGCCATGCCGGCGATGCCGCCGGCCACGGCGAAGGCCGCCACCCGTGTGCGCACCACGTTGACGGCGTAGGACGACGCCGCGCGCTGGTTGTCGCGGACTGCGATGAGGATGCGGCCGCTGCGGTAGCGCCGGAAGGAGGTGGCGGCGGCCATGGCCACGCCGAGGGCGGCCAGGCAGAGGAAGTAGTAGTTGCGGTTCGGTCCGATGTCGCCGAGGGCGATGCGCTGCCACAGCACCGGCCGGTTCACCTGGGCCGTGAACCCGGTCGGCATGAGATGCGCCCCGAACCAGTAGTGCGGGTTCATGACGTAGGACCACATCATGTAGTTGAAGGCGAGCGTGATGACGGCGAGCTGCATGCCCGGGAACCGCGCCGCGGGCAGCCCGATGAGCACGGCGACCACCACCCCCGCCGCGATGCCGAGTGCGAGCACCGAGAAGAAGTCCGGATTGTGGTTGGCCACGAGGCCGCCGGTGACGAGGGCGCCGGAGGCGGCCAGGCCGAACTGGCCCAGGCTGATCTGCCCCGACCAGCCGGTGAGGACCACGGTCGACACGGCCACGATGCCGAAGATCGGCAGCAGCACGAGGAACGGGATGTCG
>DASRBM010000187.1:0-7761 GCA_035653635.1 Acidimicrobiales bacterium
CGCACCCATCTGATCGACGCCGCCGCCAGCCTTTGGACGGCCCGGCGCATCGCGGCGCGGGCGGTCACCCGGGTGCCCGAGGACCCGGTGTGGGACAGCAAGGGGCTCCGCATGGAGATCGTGCGCTAAGGGGGCCCCGCCACGGGCCCGTTCCAGCGCCAGGCCCCCGGTTTTCCGGACACCGAGAACCCCTCGTTGGTGATGAGGAAGTGGTGGAACGCGCACACCCGGCACAGGTTCGCCATCGACGTCGGGCCGCCGTGCTCGACGGGCACCACGTGGTGCATCTCCAGATCGTATGAGGCGTTGCAGCCGGGGACGACGCAGCGTGGATCGCGGGCTTCGAGCGCCGTGCGCAGCGCGGCCGGCACGAGGCGGCCCATGCGGCAGATGGTCTGGACGTTGCTTCCGCGGGTGACGACGACGTTGAGGAATGCCTCGGGTAGGTAGCGACGAGCGGTGGCGACGGGGACGGGGCCGACGCCGTCGATCTGGCACAGCTCGTGACCTTCCGTCGCACCCCGTTGGAGGGCGGCGGCGTCCACGCGGATGAACATCGTGGGTGGCTTCTTGGGCCCCGCCTGCTTCGACTGGAGCACGCGCACGAGGGCGTCCACAGCACAGGCGTCGATGCGCTCGGCCCGTCCGGCCTTGCGCGCCTGCCGGAAGAGGTGGGAGGTCTCCGCTTGGAGGGCGGCCATGATGCGGGCGCCGTCGTCGGCCGTGGTCCGGCCCCGGTAGCGGAAGGCGCCGTCGTCGTCGGTCCAGCTCCGATGGTGACGCGTCGCCCGGATGCGTTCGTAGACGCGACGCTTGTCGCCCTCGGCGGTGGCGGACGACCGGATGGCCCGGCACTCCGCCTTCAGCTCGGGGAGCGAAAGCCGGTCCACGGCATCGAGGAGCTTCCGCTCGGCCTTCGGGTCGGCCTCCACGGCCACCGCGATCTCCTTGGCCTGGGTCGCCGACAGCTGGCCACGCCGGAACGCCTCGTCGACGGCACTGCCGGGCGCGATGCGCGTGGCGGTGTCGAGCAACTGGGTGGCCACGCCCACCGACTCGCCGGACGCCTCGGCCAGCCACGAGGCGGCGGAGCGGTGGCCCCGGTCACGGAAGACCTTGGTGTCGGCGACCCGGCGAGCGCACGTCGCCTTGGCCGCGCTGCACAGCCGCTCCATCTTGGCCAGCCGTTCGCCGAGCTGGGCCGCCTGGCGACCCGTCATACGGTCCGGATCGAGCCGGCGCACGAGCTGCTCCAGGGCGCGCAGGGTGCGATCGAGAGTGAGGAGATCGCCGTCCGCCATGGCCCGCACGGTGCCGCGCGGGCCTTGCCGGGAACCTTGCTAACGACGGAGGTGCAGCACCTCGTCGGCGCTGGAACCGCTCACGCCAGGCGGGACGTACCCGCCGAGCACCTCGTCGAGATGGGGCAGGGGCCGGTCGAGAAGGTCCGCTTCGCGCACAGGCGGGGGAGCCGGTGTGGGTTGCACGGTCTGCACCGGGGATCGGGCAGGCAGGGCGGCGGCGAGGAGCACGAGGACGGCGGCCGTCATGACCACCCAGTAGGGCCAGGGGCCGTAGTGCCAGAAGACGTCGACCGTGACGAACCCGCCGGCGGCCATGGCGACGCCCAGCCGCCGCCATCCGGCGGCGGCTGCTCCGACGAGTGCTAGGGCGACGACCGGCATCACGTAATAGGGGACCATCACGGCCTCGAACACGGTCCGGGCGGCAAGGGAGGCGCAACAGAGCCACAGCACCGCCATGCCGCGCTCGCGGAATCGGATGGCGACGACGCCGATGGCCGCGGCGAGGGCCAGTGCGATGACCCGGGCGGGACCGGCGGCGATCACATGGTGACCCAGGGACGGCGACAGGGACGCCCATGGGGTCGGATGGTCGACGGTGGGGAAGTTGGGCTGGTTCCACAGCGCATGCAACGTCTCCCTCGGGGCGGGCACGACGACGGCCACGAAGAGGAAGCCCGGGGCGATGGCGGCGCGGGCGAGGAGCGGAGCCACCCGGCGTCGGCCGACGACGGCCATGAAGACGGGCACGAGGACAATCACGTACAGCTGCATGGCGATGGCCAGGCCGAGCAGCCAGCCAGTGGCGGTGAACCGGCGCTGCAGCAGACGGGTGAGGGCGTAGGCGGCGATACCGAGCGCCACCACGTCCTCCGGGTGCCCCCACCACACGATGGCGGGCCAGCTCGTGCCGGCCACGCCGAGGGCGAGGAGGCGCCGACGGCCGGGGGAGACCTCCAAGTGGCGGGCGAGGGCGTCGGCGCCGGCCAGGGCGATGGCCACCGAGGCCATGATCACGGGGCCGGCGAGCAGCCACGCCTCGGGCTTCGGCAGGCTGACGAAGGGGGACGACTCGGTGAGATGCAGGGCGGACGCCAGGGCGGCGAAGGGCGACAGCACGACCGCGAAACCCGGCAGGGTCACCAGGCCCGTCCCTGCCGTGTACACGTACGAGAGCCCGCCCCAGCCGACCCAGTGGGCGTTGCGCCACGTCGACCAGAAGTCGCCTGGGTTCAGCCAGTAGTGCGTGTCGTGGCGGACGACATCCGCCCAGAGAAGCGAATACGCCATGCCCGTGCCGACGAAGACGAGCACGATGGCGACGAGCCACCACCGGATGCTGTTCGCCGGACGGGCCATGCCATGCTCCGCGCTGAAGGATGGAAGGGACATGGCGGGGGATGAGCCCGCCATGTCCCTTCCCGATGCTCAGCTACTTGACGATGCTGGCGTCGCTGCAGACAGCGCCGCTGTTGGTGTCGAAGTTGATCGGGCCTGCGTCGCCCGTAACACCAGCCTGTGCCGCCGTCTCACCCGGGAAGAGATAGGTGGGCACAGCAAAAGGTGCCGGAGGCAACACGTACACCACGCCATTACCGTCGGAGACGATCTGGTAGTGCGAGGTGCCCGGCAGCGAGCGCAGTGCGGGCCCGGCTGTCGACGTCCCGTTCGTCACTGTCTGGGTCAGGGAGGCCCCGGGTGCCACCGAATAACCGGTGGTCGTAGCCGGCGTCGTGAGGGCCGACGTCGACAGCGACACCGGGTACGTGCCCAGCTGCGCCTTGTACGACTCCAGCGCCGTCTCGTAGGTCTTGGCGTCGGAGTTGCACGCCGCGAACTTCGAGTTCGCGCCGGTCGACCCCACGGCGAAGACGACGATGGCGGCCAGGATGGCCAGGATGATGATGACGATGAGGAGTTCGATCAGTGTGAACCCGCCTTCGTCCCGCTTCTCGAGCATGCGCTCGAAGTACCGCTCAATCATGTGATTGGTTCCTTTCATGGAAGGTGTCCGGCGAGTGCCGGAACCGGACATCGATAGAGCTGCGTCTGAGGAGCACCTTTTCGTGATGACCACCTCCTCTAGACCTTCACCTGGTGGAAGATGCCGTACATCGCCGAGATGAGGGCGATGGCGACGAAGCCCACCACCACACCGACGAAGACGAGTACTGCCGGCTCGAACAGGCTCGTGAAGTGTGCGAGCTTGTAGGTGAGCTCCCGGTCGAAGTAGTTGGCCGCCGTCTCGAGTTGGTCGTCCATGCTTCCGGTCGACTCCCCCACTCGGAACATGTGCCGGGCGACGGTGGGGAACAAGCCCGTCGCCGAGAGCGGACCGGCCAAGCCCTCGCCCCGCAGCATCCCGTCGCGGGCCGAGCTCAGGCCTCGTTGGAACACGCCGTTCGACGTGGCCTGGCTCGTGACCATGAGCGCCTCCGGGATGGGCACCCCGGCCGCCACCATCGAGTACATGATCCGGCAGAACCGCTCGAGGATCGCCGTCGTGACGAGGTCGCCGAGCACCGGCACCTGGATCACGACCTTGTCGCGGATCTCCTTGCCCTGCTCCGTGGTCATGGCGAGCACCACGGCGAGGACGGCGATGGCGGCGATGCCGACGAAGATGTACCACTGATCCGTGAGGACCTTGGTGATGTCGAGCAGGATCCTCGTCGGAAGCGGCAGCTTGGCGTTGAGCGATGCGAAGAAGGTCTTGAACTTGGGCAGCACGAACGTGGTGATGACCACCACGGCCACGATCGACAAGGCGAGGACGAGCGAGGGGTAGATGAGCGCCGAGGTGATCTTGCGCCTGGCCTCGTCGTCCCGCTCGAGGTAGTCGGAGAGCTGGTCGAGGACGGTGTCGAGGTTGCCGCTCACCTCGGCCGAGCGCAGAATGCCGAGGTAGAAGGGCGGAAAGGCCTCGGGGTGCTTGTCCGCCGCGTCGGCCAGCGTCTCGCCCGCCCGCAGGGAGTCGCCCATCTCGGCCACGACCCGCTGGAGCAGCTTGTCACTCGTGTCCTCGCACATGACGTCGAGCGCCTCGAGTACCGGGATCCCCGACCGCAGGAACACCCCCATCTGCCGGGAGAAGTGCATGAGCTCGCGCCGGGACACCTTCTTCCGGGTGAGCTCGAACTGCATGATGCTCTTGCGCTCGGCGACCTCGACCGGGGCCAGCTGTTTGGCTACGAGGGCACGCCGGGCCATGCTCACCGTCAGGGCATCCTCGATCCCCTTGACGGTCCGGCCGTCGGCGGTCTGGGCGGTGTAGGCGAACTTTGGCATGGGCTCAGGCCGCGTAGATGGAACGGACGACCTCGGCGATGGTCGTGACGTCGTTGGCGATGAGGCGGTTGGCCTCGTCCTGCAAGGTCCGCATCCCCTGGGAGACGGCCATGCGCTGGATCTCCTCCTGCGTGGCCCATCCCACGATGAGGCGCTTGATCTCCGGGGTGATCTTCATCACCTCGAACACGCCCGTACGGTCCTGGTATCCGGTTCCCGCGCAGAAATTGCAGCCCTGACCCCTCGTGAACTCGGTCTTGGGCTCTCCGCCCGAACCCTCGTAGAAGGCGAGCTCTTCGTCGGTGGGCTTGTACGGCGCCCGGCAGCGGTTGCAGATCCGCCGCAGCAGGCGCTGGCTGATGACGCCCACGACCGACGAGGCGATGAGGAACGACTCGATGCCCATGTCGAGAAACCGGTGCAGGGCGGCGGCAGAGTCGGTGGCGTGCAGCGACGAGAGCACGAAGTGCCCAGTCAGCGCGGACTGCACGGCGATGCGGGCCGTCTCGACGTCGCGGATCTCACCGACGAGGATGACGTCCGGGTCTTGGCGCAGGATCGACTTGAGCCCGTCGGCGAAGGTGATGCCTGCCTGCTCGTTCGTCTGGATCTGGTTGATCGACGGGAAGACGTACTCGACCGGGTCCTCGATCGTCATGATGTTGCGGTGTGGCTCGTCGATCTCGTTGAGCGCCGCATACAGGGTCGTGGTCTTGCCCGCTCCCGTCGGGCCCGCGCACAGCACCATGCCGAAGGGTGAGTGGATCAGCTTGGTGAGCAGCTCGTGGCTGGCCGTGGGCATGCCCAGATCGGCCATCCGGAAGAGGCTGCGGCTCTTGTCGAGAACCCGCATCACGCACTTCTCACCCCAGATGGTGCTGACGGTGGAGACCCGCAGGTCGATCTCGCGACCGTCGACCGACATCGTGATCTGGCCGTCCTGGGGACGGCGCCGCTCGACGATGTTCATGTCGGCCATGATCTTCACCCGGCTCACCACGGCCGACGACATGTGCACGGGCAGGCTCACGGCGTCGTGCAGTGCGCCGTCGATGCGGTAGCGCACGCGCACCATGTCGTCGCGGGGCTCGATGTGGATGTCCGAAGCCCGGTCCCGCAGTGCCTGGGTGATGATGAGGTTGACCACGTGGACCACGGGAGCGTCGTCCTCGAGGACCGCTCCTTGGACGAGCGTCTCCTGGGGTCGCCGCCCAGCGGCGGCGCTCTGCTCGAACGCCTCGACGAACCGCTCGATGCCGATGAGGGCCCGGTATGCGGCGTCGATCGCACGCTGGACGTCGTTGCGGGGCGAGACGAGCACCTGGACCTGCCGGCCCGTCGCGTGGGCGAGGGTCGCCAC
Organism: Acidimicrobiales bacterium; assembly: GCA_035653635.1. Classification (GTDB taxonomy): domain Bacteria; phylum Actinomycetota; class Acidimicrobiia; order Acidimicrobiales; family UBA8190; genus DASRBM01. The sequence continues at coordinate 5,953 of DASRBM010000187.1, forward strand.
GAGGGTGGGGTCGGGGTCGGCGGCGGCGATGACGAGCGAGCCGTCCGGCCGGATCTCGAGCGGGACCGCCATGCGGCTGCGAGCGACGCTCTCAGGCAGCAGGGCCACCGCCTCAGCGGACGGCGCCCGCTGTGACAGGTCGACGGTGGGCATGCCCAACTGGCCGGCGAGGACGCGGGAGAGATCCTCGTCGCTGAGTGCTCCGAGCTCCACGAGCACTTCCCCGACCCGCTTGCCCGAAGCTGCCTGCTGGGTGAGTGCGTCGGCCAGTTGCTCGGACGTGATCAGGTGGGCGTTCACGAGCAGGTCGCCGAGCTTCCCCCGCTGCGCGACCCGCGGAGGAGGAGGCGGCGGCGCCGTGCGCGACGGGGGGGGAGGCGGCGGCGGGACAGCACCGGGGTTAGCGACCGGCGTCATGGTCATCGCCCGCGGCCCCGCCCACTACGTCCACAGCTGCCATCGTCGGCGGCGTGGATCATCCGCCCGTCTAGCGGACGCCAACTTTCGGTCAACTGACGGCCTGGCATACCCCGCTCCTGAACGACGAACTGCGCTCTCGCCGATCAAGATCGGTATGGCCTTCGCGACTCCCTAGGGCCGAAAGTCCTCTCGGGGCAGACCGCTCAGTGCGGCGTCACGTGGGCGTGCCCATGCGCACGTCGTTCACGTGGATGCCGAGTCCCGGAAGTGATCCGAAATAGTTGGCGTCGCCAAATGCAAACAGGCCACCGTCACTGCCGGTGATCCAGTAGCCCTGACCGTCGGGCGTCGGGGCGATGCTGACGACGTTGCCAACGTGTGCGCCGGCCCCGGGCACCGACCCCTCGTAGCGGGCGAGGCCATAGTTGAAGATGCCGCCATCGGATCCGACGAGCCAGTAGCCGTAGCCGGGTGCAGCGGCGATCCCCACGATGTCGACCCTGTAGCCAGAGAGCGCGGGCGATCCGTAGAAGCCGCTGTCACCGAAGTTCCATACCTGCCCGCCTCGCTCGGCGACCAGGTAGCCATGACCGTCAGGACTGGGCGTGAACCCGGTCACGTCGTCGACGACCTGGCCCCGGCCGGGGAGCGAGCCGTAAAAGGTCGCGTCGCCGAAGGCGAACATGCCGCCGTCGGCACCCACCACCCAGTACCCCTTGCCGTCGGGCGTCGGGGCGAAGCCGACGATGTCGTCGACGCGGGCGCCGGTCCCCGGCACCGAGCCGTAGTAGGTCGCATCGCCGAAGGCGAACATGCCGCCGTCGGATCCGAGAAGCCAGTACCCACGGCGGTCGGCGGTCGAGGCCATGGCGATGATGTCGTCGACGTTGATACCGAGGCCGGGGAGCGATCCGTAGTACGCGTCGCCACCGAAGTCGAAGACGCCACCGTTCGCCTCGACCATGCGATGGCCCGGCGGCGCCGGTGCGGCAGCCCCAGAGGAGGACGATGACTGACTGGGCGCCGACTTGGCGGCGCCGTTCTGCACGGAGCCTCCGCCATTCCCGGTTTCGTCGGACGGCAGGGCGCCGGACTCCTGGCTCCAGGAGAAATCGAGCGCCGGACTACCCGACGTGTCGATGAGCAGGTCTGTCCAGCTCGGGTTCCCGCTCGACGCGGTCGGCGCGTACCCTGCGCCATTCACACACGGCGAGCACTGCATGGGAGCGAGGATCCCGTGGCGATGGACCCAACATCCCGGCTGCCCAGCACTCGAGCAGTCCTCGTTGTTCGAATTCGGTCCGTCGTAGTACATCCAGAAGTAGTCGATCTCGAGCGGGTTTGAACCGCCTCCCGCCCAGTTCCCGGCCCAGGTGGGCGCGCTCCATC
>DASRBM010000188.1:0-2531 GCA_035653635.1 Acidimicrobiales bacterium
TCGGCCACGTCGACGTCCTCGGGTCCGATGCCGGCGTCCTCGTAGGCGGCAGTGGCGATGGACTGGCGGAATCCCGCGCCCGGGCCGGCCGACGAAGCGACGGCCGAGTCGGTGGCGAAGTTCGGCATCTCGATCACGGTCTGGGGAAAGCGCGGCGTGACGGTGGATACGCCGGCGATCGTCACCGGTGTGCTCGCGCCGGCGTGGCGCCGGGCGAAGTCCATGCTCGTGAGCACGAGCGCGGCGCCCCCGTCGGAGGTGGCGCAGATCTCGAGCAGGCGCAGGGGATCCGCCACCATGGGAGAGGTGAGGACCTCCTCGGCCGTGACCTCCTTGCGGTAGCGGGCATTGGGGTTCTCCAGGCCGTGCCGTGCGTTCTTCACCTTCACGGCAGCGAAGTCGTCCTCGGTGGCGCCGAACAGCTCCATGCGTCGCCGGGCGTAGAGGGCGAAGTAGGTCGGGTTGGTTGCACCGAGAAGATGGAAGCGCAGCCAGTCCGGGTCGTCCTTGCGCTCGCCGCCGACAGGGGCGAAGAAGCCCTTCGGCGTGGTGTCGGCCCCGACTACGAGGGACACGTCGCACAGCCCGGCGAGGATCTGGGCCCGAGCCGCGGCGACCGCCGACGCGCCCGAAGCGCACGCCGCGTAGCAGCTGGCGACGCGGGCGCCGCTCCAGCCGAGCGCCTGGGCGAAGGTGGCACCGGAGACGAAGCCGGGATACCCGTTTCTGATGGTGTCGGCGCCGGAGACGAACTGCACGTCGCGCCAGGTCAGTCCGGCGTCCTCGAGCGCGGCCCGGGCGGCGGCCAGGCCGTACTCCACGAAGTTGCGCCCCCACTTGCCCCAGGGGTGCATGCCGGCGCCGAGCACGGCGATGCGACGGTCGTCAGGCACCGTGTGCTCCGCTCGCCGGGCGCCACTTCCACACCAGGTACTCGTGGTCGTCGTCCTCGTAGAGCGTGTCGAGCACGAGCTCGACGGGGGTGCCAACCGACAGCTGGTCGACCGTGACGCCGGGGACGACCTGGCCCATCACCACCATCTTCTCGGTGGCCAGCTCGACCGCGGCGATGCAGAACGGCTCGTAGGGGTCGGCGGCCATGTAGGGCGGCGGGGGCTGGTAGCGGGCGTCGGTGTAGGACCACACCGTGCCTTGGCGGCTGAGGGGCACCTCGTCGAACTCGGTGCCGGCACAGTCGGGGTTCCGGCAGAAGAAGCTCTCTTTGGGGAAGGCGTAGTTGCCGCAGCTGCGGCATCTGCTCCCGAGGAGGGCGGGGGCCTCGGCGTCGACGGTGAACCACCCCTCGACGGCCGGCACCCGGATCTTGGAGGCGGCCATCGGGCGATCCTAACGCCGCGTCAGATTCGGCCTATCGAGAGCGGCCGGTCGGCCGAATTCCCTGGTGTGGGCCCTCCGAGGCGCCGATGCCGCCCCGCTAGACTCCTGCTTTCTGCGCTCGTAGCTCAATTGGATAGAGCATCTGACTACGGATCAGAAGGTTGGGGGTTCGAGTCCCTCCGAGCGCGCTGAGAAAGTCCAGGTAGACCGCCTACCTGCTAGGATACCAGATGTTGTGGTCCTGAAAACCCAACAGGAAACCCAACAGACTGGAGAGGGCAGGCATGGCGGGGAGCATCAGGCCAGTGGCAGGCAGACCCGACACGTGGGAGCTGCGGGTCTTCGTGGGCCGCTCTTCTGAGGGCAAGGTGCGGCACAAGCAGAAGACCTTCAAGGGCAGCAGGCGTGATGCTGAGCGCGCCCTCGCACGCATGGTTGCTGACCAAGACGCGTCTCCGCTTCCGGCCCCCGAGTTTCCGACCAAGTGGGGACCCACCACAACGGTCAACGAGGCGATTGCAGGCTGGAAGGAGAACGGCTGGGACGACCTTTCTCCGAAGACGGCCATGGACTACGAGTGCATTTGGAACCGCCACATTAGGAACACCATCGGAAAGCGGCGCATCGCCACACTCTCGACCTACGAGGTGGAGAAGTTTTTCAGGAGGCTGAAGGCCGACGGAGCCGGGCAGCACACGGTGAGAATGGTCCGCGTAGTCCTCAACCGAGCATGCAGGCTTGCTCGCAAATGGAGTGACGGGTCGTTGCACAACCCCGTTGCCGACTCCGATCTGCCGCGCTGGAAGCCATCAGACGGTGCGAAGAAGGAACCCGTCAGGTCGCCTACCCAGGACGAGGTCGGAAGCCTGTTGAGATCGGCCGAGGACGAGGACCTCAGGATCCAGGCGTACATGAGAGCCGTTGCCGCATCTGGGATGCGTCGGGGCGAAGCCTGTGGATTGCGGTGGTCCGACATCGACTGGGACAGCGGGAAGATCGTGATCGACGAAAGCGTCAAAGCTGCGACGGGAGGGGCAAACGTCGGGGAGACAAAGACGTCAGACAGCCTGAGAACGTTTCATCTTGACGCCGATACCGTCACTTGCCTGAGGAATCTCTGGACGGATCAGGCGAAGTTGGCCATGCTGGCTAGCGCAGAACTACTCCCTGACGCCTTCGTTTTCTCGTTTCAG